>JAUVUV010000310.1 GCA_030604975.1 Candidatus Glassiibacteriota bacterium
CGGGTTTCTTGGTTTCCAACTGAAGGTGATCGGCTACCCTGTGGTCCAGTCCCTGGCTGTTCAACATCAGGGGCACCTCGTAGATTGCATCCACGTCTCGGGCCTCGAAAACAGACTGATGAGAAACATTACAGAAAAGAGCGATTTTCTCTTTCAGATCATCGCTCAAGGGGTGGCTTGTGCGGCAGATCAGGATGTCCGGCTGAATTCCGATTTCACGCAGGGCCTTGACACTATGCTGGGTAGGCTTGGTTTTAAGCTCGCCGCTGGATATCAGGAAAGGCACCATTGTCACGTGTACGTAGACAACATTGCTGCGCCCGAGATCGAGTCCGAACTGGCGGCTGGCCTCCAGAAACGGCAAGGATTCGATATCGCCCACCGTGCCGCCGATTTCGCTGATTACCACATCCACCCTGCGTTTCAGTGTCAGGCGCACCAGCGAGGCCTTGATTTCATCGGTCACATGGGGAATCACCTGCACTGTTGCACCGAGATAATCTCCCCGGCGCTCCTTGGTTATAATCGTATCGTAGATCCTCCCTGTGGTAACATTGTTATCCTGGGAGAGGGATTCATCGAGAAAACGCTCGTAGTGGCCCAGATCGAGGTCGGTTTCAGCCCCGTCATCGGTGACATAAACCTCCCCGTGCTGAAGGGGGTTCATCGTGCCGGGATCCACATTCAGATAAGGGTCGAATTTCATGATTGTCACCGAAAGGCCGCGGGCCTTGAGCAGCATTCCCAGAGCCGAGGAGCAGATCCCCTTGCCAAGGGATGATACAACTCCACCGGTGACAAAGATATACTTGACCCCCTCGGTGTGCTTGATCTTGTCTCTTTTGATCTCGGCGAATCTGGTCAATCAGCTCTCGACTCACGCGATAGATTATGGTTTCTCCTAGCGGCTGAACTCCATGGAAAATATAATCTTTCGCCTGAAAGATTGCAAATAATTAAAAAATCTCCAGTCCCTTGCTTAATCTGAGGACTTTTCTATTCAGTACCCTTCCCGGCTCTTCAGGATCCTGGTGAGAGTGAAAAAACCATGTCCGTTCCGAGGCTTATTCCAGCCCGTGCTGCTTAATCACTTTTTCCACAAGCATAATGTCATCCGTGGTATCCACCCCGATCGAGGCGGTTCCGCTGATCTGGGCAGCGTACATGGTAATCCCTGCATCAAGGGCACGCAACTGTTCGAGACCCTCACAGCGTTCAGCCATGACAGTAGGCAAGCTGACCATCTGGAGCAGCTTTTTCCGCCGGTAAACGTAGAGTCCGATATGAATCCGGTACGGGTTCTCCCCACCGGGTGTGAACTTGCTTTGCAGGTCCTTATCTCTGCAGTACGGCACCCGGCCACGTGAGAAATAGAGAATCCTGCCGCCTGTGCCCAAAACCACCTTCACGCAGTTGTAATCATCAGCCTCTGCCGGATAACGGGCCGGCCGCACCAGAGTGGTGATATCCGCCTCCGGAGTCTGCTTGATAAGCCGCACGGCAGAATCGATATGCTCCGGCTCCAGAAGGGGTTCATCTCCCTGAATATTGAGCACAATATCGTAATCTTCCATGGCTTCGGCCACCAGAGCCGTGCGGTTGGTTCCGGTCGGACACTCTGCGGCGGTCATCATCACGTTGCCACCGAAATCCCGCACACAGGCTGCGATCCGTTCATCATCGGTTGCCACGATTACATCGTCCAGGGTCGTTGCCTTCCCGGCCTGGCGGCAAACCCGCTCGATCATACTTCTGCCGGCGATCATGGCCAGTGGTTTGCCTGGAAAACGGGATGACATATAGCGCGCGGGAATGATTCCGAGTACTTTCATAAATCTCCTTCAACTGCTAAATTTCAGGCTGAAACACCCAAAGTAATCCAAGGTGTAACCCTTGTAAAGTGGCATATTTGTAATTGCCAGGGTTGACTTGGCACAATGGATTCAATTAAAATTAGTTTCTATAGACCGGCTTTTTTGTACCTTGCTGCTATCAGCATTCGTTTAATAATAATTATCTCGGATAACCAAAGGAAGATTTTCCTTCAAGCGAGTTTGTCTGATGAAAGTATTACTGGCAGAGACAGCGGGATTCTGCAAGGGTGTCCGGCTGGCGATGAACAAGGTGCTCGAACATTCCGAGCAGACCAGCCAGACTATCTACACGGACGGCCCCCTGATCCATAATCCCCAGACTATAGAGATTCTCGAGCGCCGCGGGGTAAAAGTGATGGGTGATGAGGACAGACCAAAACCTAACGAGGCCGTATTCATCCGAACTCACGGTATCAGCCCGCAGAGACGCAAAGAAATCCAGAGCTTCGGGGTAACGGTGTGCGACGCCACCTGCCCGGATGTTGCCAAAATTCAGGGCCTGATCCGCAGGCACCGGCGCGCCGGGTATATGGTGGTCATAGTAGGAGACAGGAACCATGCGGAGGTGATCGGACTTGCAGGTTACGCCGGAGATCAGGGACACGTGATCATCACTGCCGGGGAAGTCGCAACTTTGCCGGATGCCGAAAAGGTGTGTGTGGTTGCCCAATCCACACTCGAGAAGTCTGTTTATTCCCGGGTGGCCGAGGCGATTCAAAAACGTTACAGTAATGTGGATGTACTGGACACGATTTGTCTGAGCACCTACCGCCGCCAGTATGAAATCCGACAGCTTTCAAAAGCTGCAGATGCCGTGATTGTTGTAGGCGGCAAAAACAGCGCGAACACCCGCCAGCTGGCACAGATAAGCGAGGAGAACGGTAAGCCCACCTTTCACGTGGAAACCGACGAGGAACTGGACGAGAACAGTCTGCGGCAATACCACACGGTAGCTGTCACCGCGGGTGCTTCCACCCCAAACTGGATCCTGATGGAGGTGGTGGACAGGCTCAAGGAGATCGAGCCGCAGAGTGCCTCTCCGGTATTCCGGCTGGCCAAACGAATTGGCCGGTTCCTGGTGAAATCGAACATTTTCGTTGCCTTCGGCTCTGCGATGCTTTGTTTCGCCAACGCCCGCCTGATGGGAATCAATCCGGGCTGGCTGCCTTATGCGGTTGCATTCTATTACATTTTGTGCGTGCACCTGATGAGCCATTTCACCCACCAGGGCACTTTTGAGTTAGCAAAGAGCCCTTGGGGATCAAATCAAACTTCGGAGGGCAAATTTTATCTCTGGCTTGCGGCTGTCTCGGCCGCAATTGCTCTGCTTTTAACTGGTACACAAGGACCGGGATCATTCATGATCATGACGCTACTCTTGTTTCTGGGGCTTTTGTACCATATAGATATACCATATCTCAGCCTCCCGGTCGGTGGCAGAAATCTTCCTCTGCGCCTGATCCCTGCATCAAAGGACCTTTTCATGGGCCTTGGATGGGCTTTCGTGACCGTTTTCTTTCCTCTTCAGTTAAAAGGGCTTTCATTTATCACTCCCGCTTTCTTTCTCACCTTCACCGCAACTTTTCTGCTGGTCACGATCCGCTCCCTGTTTTTCGACGTTCGCGATATCCAGGGAGACCGGATCGTGGGGCGGGAAACCTTGCCGACAATAATCGGGACAAAGGGAACCATGATCCTGATAATAAGTCTGACAAGCCTTTATGCGTTGGTGATGTCGGTCGGAGCAGCACTGGGCTGGCTCACCAGTTTCGGAAAACTAATGCTTGTGCTCACCGCTTACATCTGCTTCTACGTCTATCTTTATCACCGGCGAATAATCCGCCGGGAAACTCCTGTGGAGGTCTTAGGAAACACGCAGTTTGTTCTTGCAGGTGTGCTGGCATTCTTATACAGCTAGACCCCTTCGATTCTCAATCGAAAAGATATTTTTCTTATTCTGCTTATAAGCAATTATTAATTTGCCCTTGACAAGTTTTGCGCTGATCAGGCATGTTTAAATAAAGGTTTCCGATTTACTGTCTGTCTGTTGAGTATTGATCCCCACCTTGTCCCTAA
>JAUVUV010000517.1 GCA_030604975.1 Candidatus Glassiibacteriota bacterium
CAGCCGGTTCAATTTCAACGGAGACCGCGAACAGATCAGGCACCGCAGCGTGGTCAAGGCATGCGAAATCCTCTGGCGCAGGCTCAAAGAGGAGCGCAGGGAATGAGTATAAATCCCTTTACTTTCAAGAGATTTGGTGGTAATTTTAAATTAGCAGGCAGGAAAGCTTTAAGTACTGTCGAAACTTTCATTTCGAAAATACAAGTACCACCAATTATAATGACTGGCTTGCCAGGCTGGTTGTGAAGGAGGACCAATGATCGGCAATCTGGGTTACGGGGAAATGGGATTAATCGTGTTGATAATCTTGCTCCTGTTCGGGGCCAAGAAGCTGCCCGAGATAGGCTCCTCGCTCGGCAAGAGCATTCGCATGTTCAAGAAGAGTGTCAAGGACATTCAGGAGGAGCTGCCAACAGAGGAAAATATATACACTGATGAAGAGGAAAGCAGGCCGAAACCCCGGAGCGAATCCCATGCTCAGGATTCACAACCGACCAGAGACGAGGACTGATTTTATTATTTGGTGAAACCCAAACCCGCCATTTACGTCGCCGGGTCAGGGAAACAGTTTTGTCCAGAGGCTTTACCGTTCCCGGCCCGGCGCTTGCCATCCAGTATTAATTAGCAAGCTACTTCATTAGTTTTTGCGTTTATCTGGCTGAACAATGAAGATCGGACTGATCGGCTACCCCCTTTCCGGGAAAACCACTGTATTCAACACCCTAACCGGCCTTCACGCCCGTGTTGACAGCTTCATCTCCAGCGGCAAAGAGGCCAATGTCGGCCTGATAAAGGTGCCGGACAAACGTTTGGATGCACTGAGCGAAATCTACCAGCCCAAGAAAATCACCCACACAGAAATCAGCTTTGTTGACCATGCAGGAATCACTGCTACCGCTGGCGGCGGTTTCGACGCTAACACTCTGGCCCTGATGCGCCAGGTGGACGCCTTTACCTATGTCGTGCGTGATTTCGCCAACGAGGCGGTGAACCATCCTCTGGGCCGGATCGATCCGGCAGGCGATATCAACGGGCTGGAGACGGAAATGGAACTGGCCGACCTGATCGTGATCGAGAAACGCCAGTCGCGGCTCGAGAAGGAAGGTAAAAAGGCCTCGCCCGAGTATGCTCTTCTGGCCCGCTGCCGCGAGGCGCTCGAAAGCGGCACACCGTTACGGGAGATCTCCCTGTCCCCGGATGAGCTGAAAGCTTTTTCCGGATTCGGCTTTCTCTCGCTCAAGCCCAGGCTGATCCTTCTCAATACAGGCGAGGACAACATGGCTGGCGATCCGTCTGTGGCCAAGCGTTTCGACAATATGATCGCTTTCTGTGCCAGCATGGAGCAGCAGGTCACAGAACTCGAACCGGCCGAGCAGGGGGAATTCCTCGAGGCTCTCGGTATCGAGGAGCCGGCCCGGGAGAAGTTCATCCACGCAGCCTACAGTCTTCTCGAACTGATTTCCTTTTTCACCGTGGTGAGTAATGAGCTGAGAGCCTGGACCATAAAAAGGGGAACAGAAGCGGTCCATGCAGCCGGGAAAATCCACTCTGATATGGAACGCGGCTTTATCCGCGCGGAGGTGGTCAATTTCGAGGATTTTATCAAAGAGCCGAGCATGGCGAGGATGAAAGAGCTTGGGAAACTCCGGCTGGAAGGGAAAAATTATATCGTCCAGGATGGAGATATAATCAATTTCAGATTCAACGTTTAGCCAAGACTAGACCTCCGGATACAAGCCATCCCAAACAAAGAGCCGAGCATGGCCCCTGAGACGAAGACCTGGATTTGCACAGTTTGCGCTATCGCCACGAGGGGGAAGAGCCGCCCGAGGTCTTGCCCTGACTGCGGAGCGCCGAAAGACAGGTTCGTGGAGCTGTAGAATATTTCGAAAAGAGAAGGTAGAACTTTTCCGGGAATACAAGGCGGGCCGGCATCATTTTTTGCAAATAATAACCAGCCGGCAAACCAACCCGGGGGTTTTGAAAAAAATATTCCGGCCC
>JAUVUV010000076.1 GCA_030604975.1 Candidatus Glassiibacteriota bacterium
ATAGAGGAGGGTTCACCCTCCAGTGATGTATTGATCATGATCTTGGCTTACCTTGCGGGCCTTGCTTTCAGTCAGCAATATGTGTTTCTTCTGGAAGTGGCGGTTCTGGCGGCATTTCTGGTTTACGGAAGAGAGGTCGGCCGGAGGTTCAAGGCAAACCTGGGAATGCTGATCTTTCTTTTCTTCCTGGGGCTGAGCGTGTACCTCTACCTCTGGGTGCGGCCGGTAATCGATCCCGGGCTGGGCAAACCGGTGGTGCTGTTCAGCAAGGATTTCTGGGGATACCTTTTCAACAGCGACAACCTGCGTGACTCTCTTCCGCGTAATGCGAGTTTTTTCCTCTATCAGTTCCCCCTCTTTCTCGGTTATTTGAAAAGTCAGGCAGGCCACTGGATATCGGGAGCCGTGGTGCTGGTAATCTTTCACTACGGAATTATCCGGCTTCTGAAAAGAGAGCGAAAGCTCGGCCTGCTGGGATTGGCCCTTCTGGCTTTCGGGCTTTTGTCCGTTTTATGGCTCGCCGATCCAAAACTCGGTTTCGAGCAGGCCTGGGACAAGTTTCCCGATCCGACAAGCCACGAACAAACCCACATCGATCAGGTTTTCATTTTCAGTTATCTCATATTCGGCTGTTTTACCGTGATCGGGGCCGTGTTTCTGAAAATCGATCTCGGCCGATTTTTTAAGACCATTGCTGAGAAAATAGAATTTAAGAGTGATAAATTTGAAAAGTTTACCGGCTACAGCGTTACTGCCCTGCTGATAATCTTTCAGCTCGGATTTGTCCCCTTTCGCTGGCAAAAGGCGGATATGTCGGGATTCTACGTGGTGAGTAACTTGGCGGAAAACATGCTGAGAGGGGTTGAGCCCGAGGGCATACTGATCGTGAGAAGCGACGATGAATATTACCCCGTGACTTATATCAACAGGTTTCTGCTAAAGGATTCCGAAAGGTCTATTGTCAATTATCGCCGGCTGTCTGACAAATCTTATCTCAAGAGCCTGAAAAACGCCTCTCCTCCGGTGCTTTTGACCTATGATGACACCGGTATCAACCGTCTCGGACCGGTGAAACTGGAAAAACGTGAAACCTTTCAGGCTGGGAACCTTAAAGTAGATTATCCGGAAAATACCGTATTTCTTATCCGGGACATAGTGATGCTGGATATTCTTCGGGCAAACGGGTTCAGCCGTCCGGTTTATTTTTCCCATCGTCTGGGACTGGAGAACATGCTAGGTTTATACAATTATCTTGCCTTCCGGGGTCTGGTCACCCGGCTTTTCGAGGAAGACCCGCTGGCCACTGAAGACAGTCTTGATTTCTGGCGCCAGAGGGCGAGCACGCCTGCAGTGGACGTAAAAAGAACTAACGAGCTTATGTGGAGAGACTATATCTATCGTACCCCTCCGGGGGATATCGAATTCCGGCGGAAGGATTTAACAAGGCCTCTTCTGGCTTACGCCCGGTCCCATTTAATGCTTGGTGAGGCTTTTCTCAGCAGGAAAGACGCTTCCACAGCCGCGTTAAATTTCCGCCAGTGTGAGTTTTTCGACCCTGATTATTCCGACATGCTTTTCACCTTCGCCGCACGGATGGCGAATGCGGGTGAATATGAAGAGTCCAAGAATTTCGCAGGCCAATATTTCGAAGCTCACCCGGTTGATCCGTTGAAATGGGCGGGCCTGGCCAAGATTGCCCTAGAAAAGACAGACAGTATCCCGGCCACTGAATTTCTGCTGGAGGGGATAAAAGTCGATCCTGATTTTCAGCTCGGTTTCCGCAAACTGCTTCGCCTCTACGACTCGATGGGCAATAAGATAATAGTCTCGGCTTTTCTTAGCCGCTGGCTCAGCCGCCATCCCGACGATCAGAAAATGCGCAAACTCTGGGAAGAGTATTCGACAACAGAAACCCTGCCCCCTGATTTTCCTGAGTAATCTGTAGCCATGTCCCGGATAATAAAGGATCGGCCTCAGGGTAAGGGTGCCTTTGAGAGGAATTATTACTCGGCTGCTTTGAGATATTCCTCAAACCCCCGCGTGAGGTTTTTCTCGCGCACGGCGGTTTTTTCGGGGTCTGCCTCGACGTACAGGGTGTAAAGGTCTCCCAGCCTCTCGGATGCGAGCCGACAGAAATCGAGTGCTGAAATTGCCGCTCCCTCTTCCAGTCCCAGCCTTTCGAATATCCTGCCATCGATAAGGCGGTTCCAGCTTTCTTTGGAAACCTTCCTACCTGGACTGGTAGTCGTGTCCACGCATCGTCTGTCGATCATGTTGCAGCAAGGTTCGCAGATCGAGTCGGCATCCGCGGTGAGTACGAAAACAGTGTGCGGGTTGTCACGTATGATTCTGGCCAGCCGGTGCACGCCATGGCCGTATGGGTGGGGCTCATGCTTCTTGCCAGCGCCGAGATCACGGATTATGTCGAGCAGGTGGTGCGGTTTGATTCGCAGGGGTTTGGCCATTTATTGCGATTTTTCTCGCCAGAGTTCTCAGAGGTTAGCTTCCGGAGAATCTACAAAAGATTTTGACCTTGGGGAAGTATTATTTTAGCTTTTTGAAAACTGCGGGTAATCGGTGTTCTGTCTTTTTCCTGAAAGGGGCCTTTGTTACGTGGAACTGGGTACAGGCAAGCTGTCGAATATCGACGTGGCGATAGTTGTAGTCTACCTGGTTGGGATTACGCTTTTCGGTGTATGGATCGGTCGTTTTATCAAGAACGACCGGGATTTTTTCCTGGCCGGAAGGAATCTCCCCTGGTGGGCGATCGGGATGTCGATGGTGGTCTCGGATATAGGTGCACTGGAGCTTGTCGGCCTTGCCGGGGCTGCCTACACCTACGGCATCGCGGTGGCCAATTTCGACTGGATCGGCTGTATCCCGGCGCTGATTTTGGCTGCGTTTATTTTTATTCCCTATTACTGGCGGGCGAAAGTTTTCACTATTCCGGAGTTTCTCGGGCTGCGCTATAACCAGTTCGTACGCACCCTGGTGGCGATAATCTGGGGAGTGGTGTTTATTTTCCAGCTCGGTATTTTTTTCTATACCGCAGCCCTGACCATGAATATCCTATGCGGCTGGCCGATCTATTTTTCGATCCTGCTCACAGCTATGATAGTCGGAATCTACACCTTCTTCGGCGGGCTTACGGCAGTGGTGCTGGTGGATTCGATCCAGTGCGTGCTTCTTTTTATCGGAAGCCTGATCATTCTTTCGATTGCCATGGTCAATGTCGGTGGATACGGCGGGCTGATGGACAAGGTTCACGCCATGGGCAGCGGGTTCGAACACCATTTCAGCCTGCTCGTCCCGCCCGATACCCCCACTCCTTTCGGCTGGGCCGGGATTCTTTTCGGCCTTGCTTTTGTCCTTTCGCCAGCCTACTGGCTCGGCAATCAGGCGATCGTGCAGCGCAACCTCGGGGCGCGCAGTGAGCATGACGCAAAAAAGAGCGTGCTCTTGGGCGCATTTCTCAAGCTTTTCATTCCCTT
This sequence comes from Candidatus Glassiibacteriota bacterium, assembly GCA_030604975.1. GTDB lineage: Bacteria > Gemmatimonadota > Glassbacteria > GWA2-58-10 > GWA2-58-10 > JAUVUV01. The sequence continues at coordinate 3,492 of JAUVUV010000076.1, forward strand.
TCTCCTGATAGGTCCGGGCCGGGCCGGCCTGGTACTTCATCCGGGACTGGAAAACGGGGATGACATTTATCCGACCCTGATTTACGACCTTCTGCCCCCGGGACTTGTCGGAATCGTTTTTGCCGCCTTTCTCGCCGCGCTGCTTTCCAGCGTGGACTCGTATCTCAACAGCGCCACGACTATCTGGACCAAGGATATCTACCAGAGATATATCGCAAGAGACAGAAGTGCGAGGCACTATCTGATCGTGGGCAAGGTACTCACCGTGGTATTCGTGACCGCGGGTGTGTTTCTCGCCCCGCTTACAGCTCGCTCTCCCAGTATTTTCGGCTATTTTGTAACAATATACAGCATTTTCCAGGGCCCTCTTCTGGCGATACTGGTGCTGGGTTTCTTCTGGCGAAGGGCAAACGGCAAGGGCGCGGTGGCAGGCCTGGCTCTCGGTATTACGACCAGCGGGACCCTGTTCTGGCTCCAGGATAAGGTTTTTACCTGCCCTGAACCCTATCTTTACATAGCCTGGTGGGCGTTTCTGATGGGCCTGGTGGCTACTGTAATCGTGAGCCTGGCGACAAAGCCGGAGCCGCCGGAGAAGATAGAGGGGCTGATTTACAGGAAATCCGGCTGAAGTGGACGGATTATCAGAATTAAAATTTGCCGCAAGCCTGCAAGATGAAATCCCTTGACCAGGGCATGGTTAGTTTATAATCTTTTTGGCTAAATAACTTGCAGAGTGATTTGATTTTAAACTCAAGAGGTGCTTAGTGGAACTCTCTGTGGGCAGGCTCGCTACTATCGATGTCGTGATCATCGCGGTGTACTTGGCGGGGATCACTATTTTAGGCGTCTGGATCGGGCGGTTTATCAAGACTGACGAGGACTTTTTTCTCGGCGGGAGGAACCTTCCCTGGTGGGCCATCGGGATGTCCATGGTTGTTTCGGACATCGGGGCCCTGGAGCTTGTCGGTGTGGCCGGCATGGCATACACCTATGGGATCGCTGTGGCCAATTTCGACTGGATAGGCTGCATCCCGGCCATGGTCGTGGCTGCTTTCATTTTTATTCCATATTACTGGCGCGCCAAGGTGTTTACCGTGCCTGAATATCTGGGCCGCCGTTACAACCAGTTCGTGCGCTCACTGGTGGCCCTGCTCTGGGGAGTGTTTTTCCTGTTCATGCTCGGTATTTTCTTCTACACCGCGGCCCTGACCATGAATATCCTATGCGGCTGGCCGATGACTTTCTCGATAATCCTGATTGCCACTGTGGTGGGAATCTACACCTTTTTCGGCGGGCTCGCCGCCGTTGTGTTCCTGGACTCGATCCAGTGCGTGATACTTTTTATCGGCAGTTTCATCATACTTGGAATCGCGATGTTCAAGGTCGGCGGTTACAGCCAGCTGGTGGACATGGTTACCGCAATGGGGGGTAAGGGCCAGCATTTCAACCTTCTCGTTAGCCCTGATACACCGACTCCATTTGGCTGGGCTTGTGTTCTTTTCGGCCTGACTTTCGTGCTTTCGCCTGCCTACTGGCTGGGCAACCAGGCGATCGTTCAGCGCAACCTCGCCGCCCGCAGCGAGTACGAGGCGAAAAAGAGCGTGCTCTGGGGCGGCTTCCTCAAGCTGTTCATCCCGATCATGCTGGTAGGGCCGGGTATTGCCGGGCTGGCCCTGTATCCCGAACTTGCAAAAGGTGACGATATTTTCCCCACCCTGATCCGCGATCTGCTGCCTCCGGGGCTTGTCGGGATCGTTTTCGCTGCGTTTCTCGCCGCTCTTATTTCAAGTGTGGATTCCTACCTCAACAGCGCAGCCACGCTCTGGACAAAAGATATTTACCAGCAATTCATCAGACGTGACAAAAGTCAAAGGCATTATATGATTGTGGGCAGAGTGCTCACTTTGGTCTTTGTAGTTATCGGGGTTTTTCTGGCTCCGATTACCGAAAAGTTTCCACATATCTTCGGCTACATGCAAACCATGCTCAGTATCTTTCAGGGTCCGCTGCTGTCCATTATCATCCTTGGGTTACTTTGGCGCAGGGCCAATGGCAAAGGAGCGATTGCCGGACTCTGTCTCGGGGTCGCCACCAGTTCGACCCTGTTCGCAATCCAGGATAAGCTTTTCACCGCCCCCGAACCATTTCTCTACATTGCCTGGTGGGCTTTTCTGGCTGGCCTGGTAACCACTGTGGTGGTGAGTCTTCTTACAAAACCCGAGCCGCCGGAGAAAATCGAGGGACTCGTTTATTCATCTGTCCGTAAATCTAAAAAAGTCGGGTAAATAATGAGAGATTGGCTGGCTGAACTTCTCAAACCGCTTGCAGAATGGCTGTTCGTTCTGGTGATGAGCGTTCCCCTGAGCGTGGTGCGCCTCATTTTTCTGGGTATCCTGGCGGCGCTGGCTATCTGGGCGCTCACCTTGCCTCCCCAGCGTCCCGAGCCGGTGGACGGTAAGAAACCATCCTGGTTCACCGATCTGCGTTTTTTCGCGGTGGGATTGCTTTTGCTTCAGTCGATTTTTTACTTGATATTTTAAGCCAGTGTGCCCGGATTGGGCAGCAAAAGCGCAAATGAGCTGAGTGGCTTTATTTTTCACCTCGGATTCACATTTTCGAGACTGTTCCATCAGAACAGTACTCTTTCAAAAATGAGGGCGAAGCGGTATTTTTTATAGGTTTCGCCCTCGAATTATATCCGAGGTTATTTCCACCGGGATAAGTTCCATTAATTCACGTTATATTTTTGCTACGGGCTTTTTCGAAATGAGAGTGCCGCTGTTGGATATTTTCCATACCTTGAAGAGATATTTCCCCTTTCCATTATTTATCGCGGTCTTAATCTGTAATCTTTCGCCTGATTCTTCATTATCCGCGCAAACCAGGAGCGAATTTGTCCAGCGCTTGTTCCTGGAACGTCTTTCGATAGAAATAGATCAACTGATCAAAAGGTACAAGCACCTTCCATACGAGGAGTCGAATTCTCTGGAGCCGCTGGATCTCCAGTGGCGGGCGCTCGGGTTTATTCCTTTCGCGAGAGCCTGGGGCAGAAGTGTTTATCCGAATACGATTCCGGCCCGGGAGGAGCGCGGCGCGCCCCTGGAATCATTCGCAGCGCCTGGCGAGAGCGAACCTCTGGTTTTCGGCCTGAGAGCGTTGGATGCCGGGATAAGCGGCCTGAAAGTATCTGTTGGGGGTCTTGTCAATATCGACACAGTCGGATTCATTTCCCCTGACTCGATCGAGGTGGGGGTGGTCGAGTATTTCCGTGTGCGCTGGGGAGAGGGCTCGCAAGCAAGGGCCTGGCGCTGGCATCCCACGCGGATCTGGCCCTGGAGGGAGTACCCGGGCAGTCCCTTCTGCCGTCCCGACACCTCGGGCGGCCTCTGGGTGAGACCCAACACTGCCCAGCATTTCTGGCTCACCGTGCGCACGCCCGCTGATGCCACGCCGGGGAATTATTCGGGAAGCGTGTTCGTGGAAAGCGACCAGGGTTATTGTAAAATCCCTGTCTATTTCACCGTCCTGTCCGTTGGGCTCGGTTCCAGGGGATTGCCGCCGCATGGGGTAATCATCCCGGCTCCCCAGGATCTCTTTGCCTGCAGGGACCTCGCCTCGCATGGAATAAAAACAGTAGCCCGCTGGTATGATCCTGCCGATCTGCCTGCAAGAAGCGAAAAAGGTGAAATTTCTTTCGATTTCAGGCTGGAGGATGCCTTTATGGCGCGACTTGCCGATACAGGCATTTATGGGCCGCAGATTATTTTTGCCGGAAGTCCGCTAAGCCCTGTTTTCGATTCCACTCTGGCCCTGGTTGCCGGGGTGCAACCGGATTCGGCTTGGTTCGGCATGCTCTACGCCCAGGCGGCCCAGGTTATCCTCGAACATTCGAGAAAACAGGGGTGGCCGCGCCTGCTCTGGGGCATATTCGACAGAGCCGATAGAAACAGGGAGGAGCTGTCCGTGTTCCAATCCAGGGCTAAAGCCTTGCGTAGAGTGATGGGCAGCGGAGTGAGGATTCTCTCTCCGCTTATCAACAGGCCGGATAAGAGCATGTTGAAAGAACTGGCCCCGTTTGTGGATGTCTGGCTCTTAGGCGAAGAGGCCGAGGTTACCGAACAGATAAGGGAAAAGGCCCTCTGGGGCTACAGCGCTATCACACAGAGACACTCAGGGGCTCAGGCCCGTTCCAGGGTCGGTTTCGTTCCCTGGCAGAAAAAAATGGACTCTCTTATTATCTGGGCCTATAACTGGCCCGGCGGCGGACATGCCTGGAATGACTTTGATTCGCCCCGAATGGACTGGATGCTATCCTATCGAAACATTGATGACCGCTACATACCGACCCCTGCCTGGGAGGGAGTCCGCGAGGGAATCGAGGACAGGCGCTACATTCTGACCCTGGAAAACCTTCTTGACACCTACCCCGGCAGTTCCCCGGCGGCTGAGCAGGCGCGAACCTTTCTCGCCAGCCTTCGCGCGTTAATTGAAACCCCGGATAATCTCCCGGAGGCAATCACCCTGCCCGCTGAATCTCCACCCTCGAATGATAACACGCCTTCAGGTCTTGTGCGAAGAGCAATTGCCGGGCATATTATCCGTCTTTTTAAAAGTTACTGAAAATCCTCAGAATCCGGAAACTGATTCTGAAAAACTTATATGCAAGTTTCAACCCGGATTATTCATAATTAGCAAGATGTTATGTTTCCCCGGGGCCTG
>JAUVUV010000019.1 GCA_030604975.1 Candidatus Glassiibacteriota bacterium
CTCGAAACAATACCCCCAGTGGTAAATTGCCACTCCTGTATGCCCTGAGGGTTTAAAGCGTACAGGTTATTATCAGAGGAGCCTACGTAAATCGTGCCGTCAGGGGCCAGCGCAGGGGAACCGAGGATCGGGCCGTCAGTGACAAAAGTCCACTTGAGAATCCCAGGGGGAAGAAAGGCAAACAATTTCCCGCTCCAGGAGCCGACATAAATCGTGCTGTCAGCGGCAATCGCCGCCGAGCCGGAAACGATGCCAGTGGAGTATACCCACCTCCGGCTGCCGTCGGGCCAGACTGCGTAAAAATTGCCGTCATTCGAGCCCACGTAGACTGTGCCGTCCTGCCCTACAACAGGCGAACTCTGGATAAAATCACCTGTCAGGAATCTCCACTTGGCCATGCCTTCAGGCGGGATCGCATACAGATAGTGATCGTTGAATCCGATGTAAATCATACCATCACCGCCAATTGCCGCGGAACTGGTAATCGTGTAACCGGTGGTGACCCACCACTTGAGTTCGCCTTCCGGGGTAATTGAGTAAAAATTCCAATCCATAGTTCCCAGGTAAATCGTACCATCACTGCCGACCGCCGGTGAACTCAGGATTATACCTGTAAGAGCAGGTGGCCATTTTAACGTACCATCCGGGTTTAGCGCATAAAAAAGGCCGTTTTCCGAGCCGAAATAAATCGTTCCGTCCCCGGCCACTGCCGGAGAACTGGAAACAGCTCCACCCGTTTGAAACTGCCAGACCAGCTCTCCGGCCCCGGCATGCAGGATGCCGGCACCAAACAGGGAGACAGCATACAAAAAGGTACTCATCGAGAGTACCTTACCGGCTGTGCGAATACATGTCATCTCGATTTTAAACCTTTGATCTTGTTAAACCATCCTGCTTTAAATGCGTGTTGAAATTTCATCGATTTCCTTTTGTAGAAAAACGAAACAATGTCTGAGTTGAATTAAAACTGTTTAGGAAACAATCACTTGCGTAAGGGCACGGCGCGCCGTGCCCCTACGGCGTCCAGGATTAAAGACCTATTTATCGATTTATCAACACGGACTGTTACCTTCACCAGGCCGGGATGATAAATTTAAACCCCACTAAGCAACATAGTTGCTTTAAAATTATATCAATAATTGCTTAGATAAGCAATCGGCCCGGCAAAACTTTCTTTCTGTTTTTTGCGGACATCAATCCTGCTCCTTTTCCTGCCCGGCCAAATACTGCTGTATTAAAATAACATTTAACCGAAAATTGTTTGACGCCATTGCAAATCTTCTCAAAACCAAAAAACAGTAATTTGTAAAACGATCGAATTCTTTTATCATTCCAAAAGTTTTATCTTAATTTCTTTCAGGTAAAAAATCAATCGTCCGGCTTTAGCCCGGAGAATAACCGACAGGTTCGTTTCAACCTGTAAAACGACATCGGAATATTCTGCTGATTCTTTGCGATGTAATTTTCTCAATCCTGATACCGGATAGGCAAAATTGAGAAATCTGAATCTCTCTGCCCATTACTTAACTCGTTAAATTTTGAAAGATAGATTTCTCCCGGACCCTGGCATTATTTTTGTTTCTGTCATTATCTGATTCTGAAAAAGCAACCATTTTCTGTTTAACTCTGATAACCTTAAGCAAACCTGGAGATCAGAATGAATCAGCGAAAAACAGGTATTATCGTGCTTGCCCTGCTTGTATCCTTCTTATTGAATGCAACTGGGATCGTTTTTGCGGATACTTACCTGCTTGACGATTTCGAGAGCGAATCATCTTTAAAACAGTGGAAAGGGCCGGTCTCTCTTTCACGGGAATATCCAGCGCACGGTAGAAGCTGTCTGCGGCTCGACCTGTCGGACAGGCGCTCGCGTGTACTGGAAAGCGAAAGCCTTCCCGGCGACTGGAGCGGCTACGAGCTGCTCAAATTCGACATTTATAATCCCAGCGGCACTGTCCTGACAGCAGGAATTCAGATTTATGACGAACTTGGCTCTGATGAAGACGCTGAACTTCGCGGCCAGAGCTATCGCGGCGGGAAAATATTCATGAACCCCGGCTGGAACCACTACGAGTTCATGCTGGCCAAAGCGAGGGTCGAGGAGGGCGACAGAGGGCTGGCATTAGGTAAAATCCGCAGGTTCCGGCTCGATTTCAGCCGCCTTAGCGGTGAATTCTACCTGGACAATTTCCGGCTGGTCTCCGGAAAAGAAGACCCGGGCACAGCAACTGAGGCTGACCCGCGGAGCTGCCGGGTAGTAATAAACGACCGCTACGTGTTTCCCTCGCTCTACGGGCCCGAGGAAAAAACCAAACCGAGCCAGGAAATTTCAGACTTGAGGAAACACGCCAGAGAAGCTGTGGCCAGGCTCGAAGCAGAACTCAAGACAGCCAACCTTCAGGGCTACCAGACCCACTACTGGCGAATCCCGCTTATTTCAGCCGAGGTCGGCATGGGTGTGCGGAGCAAACTGGTCTGGTTCCAGAGCGAGGAAGAGGAGAAAAAGATTCTCGAACATATTATCGCCTCCTGCACCAAGGCGGCCAGAGAGATGAGCACCATCCTTTCAGCCGCTGACCAGGAGAGGGTTGAACTGCCGGAGGATGAGGTCAATCCGCACCTGCTCTACGTGCCGGACTACCCTGCTCTGAAAGGTCTGAAACAGAAGGACGGCTATTTCAGGGACGCACTGGGCAACCCGGTGCTAATCCTCTCGGTGCTGAATGTAAATGACGGCCCGTTGATGGATTATTTCGCGCCGTTCAACCACCGTCTGGAAAGCTACACTGTGGGCGGTGGTTCCCGCTATGATATCGAGACCTCGCCGGTATATGAAGCATTTCACAAGTACCCGGGCACCCATCGCGTGGGCTGGGACGGCTGGTGCGGCCACCTGATCAAGGACAGGTGGTCCATGGGCGGCCGCAAGGAAACCGTGGTGCTCTGCCTGGAAAGCTCCCATATCCGAGAGGCGGTGCTCAAATACATGAAAAGGCGCTATGACCAGTGGAAAAACAACCCGAACCTGCTATACAATATCAGGGCCGACGAGCTGATGTATATCTGCTATTGTGAGAAAAGCCAGCAGATGTTCCGCGAATGGCTCCAAGACAAGTACAGCTCGATAGAAAGGGTAAACCAGACCTGGCGTACCTCCTACGGCTCGTTCGACCGGATAAGGGCTCCGGAGACTAAAAACGCAGCGCCAGTGCCGGATGTGAACCGCGCTGCATGGTACGACTGGGCGGTGTTCAACGCCCGCCGCTTCACCGACTATCTCAAGTGGAACAAGGCTGAAATCCGCAAGCTCGACCCGGATATGCCGATCTGCGCCGGCGGCACCTCGAGCATGCTGAGCTCAGCCAACAGCACTACAGGCATCGATGAGGAGCTGATAATCAACGAGGTTGATGATGTTATCCTCAACGAGTCCGGTCACTCGCACATTTTCTCCGACCTTTTCCTGAGCCTGAGCAACAGGAAAATGGCGATGGTCGAGCCTGAGATGGGCGGCTCTGTCCACGGGGTACTATTGCATTTCCTGAAAGGCAAATCATCAATTGCCAAGTGGTGGTGGGCGCGCACGCCGAGTGTGGAATACCACTCGATGAACTCCAGTTCCATTCCACACGGCTGGAATATAACCCTGGCTGATCTGGAGGAGGTGCTGAGGATCGGGCTGGATATCCGCCGCCTGGCAAATGAAATCGCCGAGTTCACCAAACCTGAGCCTGAAGTGGCGATCCTTTATTCCAGAACCAGTATCGTGCAGGTCCCGCCCCGCCTTCACCGGGCAGGCCGCACTCCCTATCTCAAGGCCTTACACGCCACCTGGGAGGGCTCCCGCTACCTGGGCTGCCGGATCGGTTTTGTCACCGAAAGGCAGATCCTCGACGGCAAGCTGTCTCGACTCAAGCTTCTAATCATACCGGCGGTCAAGTATATCCAGCCTGAAGTCGTTCACGCGGTACTGGAATATATCGAAAAAGGCGGCGCGGCGCTGGTTGTGCCAGAATCGTTCCTTTTCGACCAGTACGCTCACGAACAAGACATGCTCACTGAATTGGGCTTGAAAGTAACTGACGTCATCCTGCCGGAAATTTCAGGCCGGGGCGAACTGGTGCAGAACTACGACCAGAGTTTCACCCAGACTATTGTTTACGGTGAGGTAAAAAGGGAGATAAGGGCTGGCAACGAGGACATTTTCCGCGGCAAAAGCGGACTGATCCTGCATTCCGAGGGTCTGGTGCAGAAAATCGACCCGGGAAAGAACAAGGTGCTCGCAAGTTTCTCAGACGGCAACCCGGCTATCGTGCTGGTGAAGACGGGCCGGGGAACTGTCTACTACCTTGCTGCGCCACTGGCGGCAATGGACTATCATCAGCTTTTCGCCCCCCTGGCCGAAAAGCTCGAACTGCGGCGGCCGCTGGTCGGCGTGGATGCATCAGGAGAGCTGGTCACCGGCGCAGAGGTGCGTGCCGTGGAGCGTGAGAACGACTATCTGATGTATGCCAGCAACCTTGGCTCGTCACCGGTAGAGTTCACTATCAGGGGAGAGGGTGAGACCGGCGCTGTGAAAGACCTGCGCAGCCTAAGAATGGTTCAGGGCGGGCATGTGAGGCTCGCACCCTGGCAGGAGACGATTTTCAGGGTGGGGAAAGCGGGCCGTTAGGCTATTTGGTCAGTACACGGTTTTTCAGTTTCGAAGGCTTTCGGCAATCCGCTCAAGCCTCGGCTCGTTCGGGAAGCGCTCCAATCCGTTTCGTGCGACTTCCCGGGCCAGAGGAATTTTCCCGGTATCCCTGTAAAGCAGCGCCAGGTTGATATACGACTCCAGCCGCGTGGGGTTGATAATCAGCGCCATGCGGAACTGTTCTTCAGCCTGGGCCATTCTGCCCATCTTGCGGTAGATATTTCCCAGGTTGTTGCGGGCCGAGTCGTGCTCCGGGTTGCGCTTTATCGCTTCCAGGAAAGCCTCCTCGGCCTCAGCGTAACGTTCCAGCATGGTATAAACCACCCCAAGGTTGTGGTAAGCCTGGGGATCGTTGGGATCGGCCTGGAGCGCTCGGTTGAATGAGGTAATCGCCTGGCCGTACTGCCTATTCATCGAGTAGAGCAAACCGATATTGTTGTTCAGTTCAGGCAAGTCCGGTTTGATCCGGGCGGCGCGGTTGAACAGGCCCATCGCCTCCTGGCTGCGTCCCTGCCGCGCCAGCAGGATACCGTAATTGCTGAGAAGCGGCACATCCTCCGGGAATATTTCGAGCGCCTGGCGGTAGGTTTGCTCCGCCCTGGCCAGGTCTCCTGACTTTTCGCTGGCTTCCGCCAGTTGTCTGTACGACTGGCGGTGTTTCGGCATGTCTTTCAGCGCTTTCTCATAATAGGCCAAAGCCTTCTGCGGCTCTCCCAGCCTCTCCAGCACAACGCCCATCAGGTACTGGGCCTCCCCGATATGCGAAACTTCATCCCAGCGGCCCTCGAACAATGTGCGAACCTCGCTGAATTTCTTGGCCCAGACCATTACCTTTGCCAGGTTAAGCACGCCACGGCTCATGTATTCGTCACTGAGCGAAGCCATCACTCTGTTGTACAGGGCCTGGATCTCATCCTCCCCGGGCAGCGAGCCCTGTTTCAGGAACCCCTGTTCTTCCATCCACCCGGCGATTTCCCTGGCGATCAGCAAATGGTACTCCGGCAAGGGGTGGATGTGGTCTATCAGCATTTCCGCCCCGATTATACCGCCAGGCGAATGGGATGCAAAAAGAGCAGGCAGATCGAGCAGATTAACTCCTGCCGCTGTCTCTTCTTCCAGGATTCGGTGAATCGGTTCCTGGGCCCGCAGGGGGCAGACATCCAATTCCCTGGCCTGGAGAAACGCCTGCCGGGCCCGGGCCGTATCACCGGTTGCAAGAAGGGCCCGGCCGAGATAAAACCAGGCCTCGGCATAGAGCGGTTCCAGCCGCACTGCCTTCTTGAGCGTTCCCAGGCCCTCGCCCGCCCTGCCCTCTGCCAGTAAAATCCGGCTCGTATTTACCAGGCGTGCGAGGCGCAACCGATCAGCACTACCCAGTTCTACGCTCGGCACGCTCTTGAAAGGCGAAAAGTCTTTCAGGTTATCCACCGGTCGGAAAAACAACACCGGCACCCCGGCCTGCCTGCAAAGCCTGATCATCCGGCCAATATTAAAGCGAAAATGATCGAACACGCCCCGGGCGTACACTGAATCCCGCTGGTAGAAATCGAGCCCTGCGCTGCGGTCGAGAAGTGTCTCCACTTCGGGCGATAAAATTCCCCCACCCGAACGCGGACGGGAGTCTTCACCAACGCTGGATTCAGCTCTGATTTTCCCGGCGGCGCTTTCGAGCAGTGAATAGATTCTCAGTCGGTAAAGGCTCTCGAGGATTCTCAGCCAGGCCGACGGCTGGGCCAATAGATGCTGGTACGTGCGCGATTCGAGAAATTCATTATGCCCGGTGTAAATAATCACCAGATCGGGCTGGCAGGCGAGAATTTCCTTGAGCACCAGAACCACACGGTAGCTGGCGTAGCTGATAGCTCCGGCGTTTATCACCTCGAAATGCCGAGCCGGCTCAGCAGCCTCTTTCAAAATTTCCTCCAGCCAGCCCGAGAAAGAGGTCCGTGTCCCGTAGGGCCGGCCATAGGCGGTAGAGCCGCCCAAGGTAAAAATGCGGAAAGTGCCGGAAGCTTTGCTGACCGGGAATTGTTGTTCATTAAACCATTTGAGCTTTTCCCGGACAATCCTGGCCTGCAGGCTGCCGTCCTCGGCCCGGTATGTTTCAAAAACCGGATGGTGTCCGCTGAATCCGACAAACGGGTCTTCAGGCACAGGCGAATCGCCAAGACCGAACAGGCGGAGCACAAGTTCAAGCACCACGAGCAGGGATAACCCGAGAAGAACCAGCGTGAACCGCTGGAAAAAGGTTGCTTTCCGATTTCGGTTTTTTTTGGTCGGCATGGGTGTAAGTAAAGTTGTGGCCTAAACAAGAAGTTGCTGAGCGAGACATACCTCGCCTGGAGAGAAATCTAAAACGGGAGGGAATTATTTCAATGAAATTTCAAGCTCAAGATTGCGATTCAACTCCACCTTCTTCTTTTTGCGCCCCACCCTGATCCTGTACGGCGAGTGCATTTACTGGCTTTCCCACTAATACATATTTGACAACAATCATATAGTAAAAAACTTGCCTTTTCAGGTTAGTCGTCATGAGCCGCTGGCTTACCCGGAAACAATGAAAATGTTTCATGTAGGGACACGGCGTGCCGTGTCCTGCAGTGGTTTTTACCGAATCCATGAAATAACGTATCTTTGGTCCATTATTTTCGGAGCAGTTAATAGAAAGCACAAATACTCCTCTCATAATATGAGCTACCTGGTACTTGCACGAAAATACCGTCCCCTGGTTTTCGGGGATCTTGTTGCCCAGGAGCACGTGACCAGGACCCTGGTCAATGCAATCACCGCAGAACGGATCAGCCATGCCTACCTTTTTTCCGGCCCGCGCGGGATAGGCAAAACCTCCACGGCCAGGATCCTCGCCCGTGCGGTGAACTGTCCTAGCCGCCAGGGTGCAGACCCCTGCAACGAATGCGATTTCTGCCAGTCGATAATCCGCGGACGGTCGCTGGACGTGCTCGAGATCGACGGGGCTTCCAACCGCGGGATAGACGAAATCCGTGACCTTCGGGAGCGGGTCGGCTACGCACCGAGCAGTAACAAGTATAAGATATATATTATCGATGAAGTTCACATGCTCACCCCGGAGGCTTTCAACGCTCTGCTGAAAACCCTGGAAGAACCCCCCTCGCATGTTATTTTTATTTTCGCTACCACCGCGTCTCACAAGGTACCGCCCACGATTCTCTCCCGCTGCCAGCGCTTTGATTTCAAGATCGTCCCCACTGTGGCGATTGTTTCGCAGCTGGAAAAGGTGTTGGAATCGGAAGGGATAAGGATGGGCGCCGAGGTACTAGAAATGATTGCCCGCAAAGCCGACGGAGCTATGCGCGACGCATTGAGTCTCTGCGACCAGGTAATAGCATTCTGCGACGGCGACTACACGGTGGAAAAGGCCTCGCAGGTTCTGGGAGTGCTGGATGCCGAACTGTTTTTCGGCCTGACCGAGCTGGTGAAAGAGCGCAACACGCTGGAGGTGGTGCGTTTCGTGGACCGCCTGGTGGACAGCGGCGTGGACCTGGAGGAATTCTATGCCGAACTTGCCCGTCATTACAGGAATATGGTTATTTTCAAGCTCGGGGCTGAAGACCCCTCCGCTCTGGATATACCGGTGAATCATGCCGGGCGCTACAGCGAGCTGGTCGAGTTTTTCGAGGCGGAAGATCTGATCCGCAGCCTCCAACTGGTACTCCGTTTCGAGGAGATTATCAAATTCAGCGGGCAGCAGAAAATATCGCTCGAGCTCCTGCTCATTCGATTGACATTGCTGGAGAAAAGCGTTAATATTAGCGACCTTTTAGCCAGTCTGGAGCAAGGAGCGCAGGGTGGACCTGCGAAGTCGCGGTTCAAGGCCCGGGCTGCGGACAAATCCGCCGAAAGGACACTTTCAGTTTCAACCAGTCCGCAATCCGGAGGCTCCTACCAGAAACAGGATAAACAAAAACCGGAACTCAAGGCTACCTCAGACATCCAACCCGCAGGAAAAGATTCATCGGCACCTGAACCGGCCAAAGGTGATGAGCCTCACTCAGCCGGAAGAAAGCCAGAGCCGCGGAGTGATGAAGTTGATCTCGAGCTGGTGAAAAAGCATTGGCCCGATATCGTAAGCAAAATTAGAAGTTCTAGCCCTTCCCTGGCTACAGTACTCAGTTCGGCAGAGCCGGAACGATTCGAAAACAATACACTGACGCTGAAAGCAAACAACGACCCTTACAATGTAGACAGATTGAATGCAGTCGCCGCCAGGCAGACGATTTGTGAAACGATAGTTAATGTTCTTGGACTTAAATCGTTACGTCTGGAAATTTTACCGGTTGAAGAAAAGGCGGTTGGGAAGATAAATCTTGAAGAAAGGAACTCAAACCCGGCTTCAAAGTCTTTTGAACAGCTTTGCCGAAGTAATTCGCTGATGGGTAAAATCAGGGAGCTTTTCGACCCGGATTTGATTTCATAGGCCTCGGTAGCAAAGGTGAAGTTCTTTCACTCTGAGTATATATTCTGTGCGCAAGACGGAATTTATCAAAGGAAACGAATATGAATAATATATCTCAACTGTTTCAGCAGGCACAAAAAATCCAAAGCAGATTCAAGGAAATGCAGCTCGAACTAGAGAGTAAAAAGGTTGAGGCGACCAGTGGAGGCGGAATGGTGCGCGCGGTAGTCAACGGCAAGCAGGAGTTGTTGGAGTTGAGAATCGACCCGGAAGTAGTGAATCCCAAGGATGTGAATATGCTGGAGGAGCTTGTCTGTGCCGCGGTAAACAAGGCCCTGGAAAACAGCCGTGAAATGCTGGGCCAGGAGATGTCCAAAATTACCGGAGGGATAAAACTTCCCGGATTCTTTTCCAATATTCTCGGTGGTTAGAGGATAATGTCAGAGAGCGTGGAAAAGCTGATCAAAACTTTCAGCCGTTTGCCGGGAATCGGGGAAAAGACCGCGGGAAGGCTTACTTATCACCTGTTAAAGACGCCTGCGGAAGAAGCGAATCAGCTTGCGGAAGCGATCCTCGAGCTTAAGAAAAATGTGATCTTTTGCTCTATCTGCCGCAATATCACCGAGCAGGACCCGTGTGAAATCTGCCGCGATCCGCGCCGCGACCGAAGTGTGGTCTGTGTCGTGGAGGAACCTAGCGATGTCCGGGCGATCGAGGTCAGCGGCTCCTTTCGGGGACTTTACCACGTGCTTGGAGGAAGGCTTAGTCCTCTGGACGGAGTAAGTCCCGATGATCTTTCGCTCGATCTGCTTGTTCAGAGAATCGAGAAACCCGACCCCGGGATAAGCGAGGTGATAGTGGCCACCAACCCGAGTGTGGAAGGAGACACGACCGCACTATACATCCAGCGCCTGCTCACTGAAAAAAATGTCAGCGTAAGCCGGATCGCCTGCGGCCTTCCCGCCGGGAGTCATCTCGAGTACATGGATTCATTCACTATCAGCCAGGCGCTTCAAGGGCGGCACAGCCTTTGAGTACCTGAACTGACCGGTAGATAAAATAACTTTCAAGCCTCCGGCCTGAAATACAATGCGAGCCGGGGGGGAAACATACTGAAATTGCGCCATCTACCCAACAGCCTGACAGTATTGAGAATTCTTTTCAGCCCGATTCTTTTCTACCTGATCCTCGAGGCCGGGAGTTTCAGTGATTACGTGGTGGTTTATTACCTTTTCGTGATCGCCGCGATGACCGATGTCTACGACGGGAAACTTGCACGCAGCCAGAAAAATATAACCACTTTCGGTAAGCTCCTTGACCCGATAGCCGATAAATTCCTTTTGGCTGCCACGCTGATTCCTTTCTATATGCTGAGCGGCCACGTGGCAATCTGCCGGTGGGTCACTCTGCCGATACTGCTGATTCTGCTCGGTAGGGAGGCGCTGGTCACGGCGCTGCGTTATTACTCCATGTGGCTCGGGTATATATTCAGCTCCAGCCGCTTGGCCAAATTCAAAACCGCTTTCCAGATGTTTTTTATCGGCTCGATCCTGGTCCACCTGGTCCACCGCAGAATGATGTTCGAGTATCCAGAATACGCCTACGGCTGGTTCGACCCGATCCACGACAAGATGAACGCAGTGGTGATCGTGATTGTCGTGGCGCTGTCGATCACCTCGGCGCTGGAATATATTATCAAGAACCTGCCCGTGCTCTTCAAGCATTCGCGCGCATGAATCTCCTGATTAAACTGATCGCTTCGGGTCTGGGTACCGGTTACTTTCCCATTGCCCCCGGAACCGCTGGTTCGGCTCTGGCCGCGGGAATCGCTTTCTGCTTCCTGCCCTGGTGGAACCCAGCTGGCGCCCTTGTGCTCAGTGGTACATGCTTTCTGGCCGGAGTGTACTGCGCGAACAGGGCGGAAAGATTCTGGGGCCATGACAGCGGGAAGATAGTGATAGACGAGATGGCGGGCATGTTTCTCTCGCTTGCTTTCCTCTCGCTGAACTGGACGAACCTAGTGACGGCTTTTTTCATCTTCCGGCTGCTTGATATTATCAAACCGCCCCCGGCACGGCAGCTAGAGCGACTGAGATCCGGCTGGGGTGTGATGGCCGATGACATTGTCGCCGGGGCTTATACTGCAATTCTGATGTTGGGAATCGAAAAATGGATGTGATCCTGCTATCTATCGGCACGGAAATCCTTAAAGGCCGTATTGTCAACACCAATTCCTACTATATGGCCGGACGTTTGTATGCAGCCGGGTTCAACGTGAGCGAAATCCGTGTTATCTCCGACAGGCAAAGCCAGATTATCGATACCCTGAAAAAGTGTTTCGACAGGGTGGATATTGTTATCTCCACCGGCGGACTGGGACCCACCAGGGATGACGTGACCAAAAGTGCGGCATGCCGTTTTTTCAACAGGCAGCTCGTGTTCGACCAGAAAATCTATGACAGACTGGAAGAATTTTTTCTCAGGATCGGCTATAAGAGTTTCCCGCAACGGAGCCGGAACCAGGCTCTCGTGCCCGAAGGCGCGCATATGATGCCCAATCCCCGTGGCACTGCTCCTGGTTTGCTGATCGAGGAGAGCGGTAAGCTGCTATTTCTTCTGCCCGGCGTTCCAACAGAGATGAAAGCTCTGTTCGACGATCACGTGCTGCCTCTTCTGCTCGCACGTTTCCGGCAGGGCAAACCTGAGTCGGCGCTGGTGCGCACGGTGGGGCTGGGTGAAAGCCTGATCGCCGAGCGGATCGAGAAGGGCTTGAGCGAGGAGGAAATCTCGCTGCTCAACTACTACCCCCACGGCGGATTTGTGGATATCGTAATCGCCCAAACCGGTGCAGGAGGTAAAATTGATACAGGCACCGTGGACCGTGTTGCCGAGCATGTCGCAAGCCTGCTGAGCGAGTATGTTTACACCAGGGACGAAAGAAGCCTTTTGCAGGTGATCGAGGGATGCTCACCGCCGGTGGCAAAACACTGGCTGTGGCCGAAAGCAGCACTGGCGGTCTTCTTGCGAAAAAAATCACAGACCTGCCGGGCGCAAGTGATTGGTTTGCCGCGGGGGTGGTGAGCTACTCGAACGAATCGAAAACGAAATTCCTCGGCGTGCCCGAGTCCCTGATCGCCTCCCACGGCGCGGTAAGCGAGGAGATTGCCAAGTTCATGGCCCAGGGTGCACGAACCAACTGCAATGCGGACTATGCGCTGGCAATCACTGGAATCGCCGGGCCCACGGGCGGAAGCAAGGAAAAACCTGTCGGTACGGTTTATATCGCTGTTGCCTCAGAAGAATCCACCGAGGCCAGCCGGTTCAATTTCAACGGAGACCGCGAACAGATCAGGCACCGCAGCGTGGTCAAGGCATGCGAAATCCTCTGGCGCAGGCTCAAAGAGGAGCGCAGGGAATGAGTATAAATCCCTTTACTTTCA
>JAUVUV010000246.1 GCA_030604975.1 Candidatus Glassiibacteriota bacterium
GGTGAGGAAAAGGTTATCGGGAAAAACGAACTTTCCTCGGTAGCGAGGGTTTTGGAGCAGTCGAGGAGCGTGGTTGTCGATCCGGGATACCAGGAAATCAGTACAAGCTTGTTTATTCAGTCCTTACACCGCTTTCTCAGGCCAAATATTATCTATAACGGTGCCGAAACAGAACGTCTTCGCCAGCTGGCAGTCGAGAGCGTAAGGATCACCAGAAACGAGCCGGTGCTTAAAGGAGAAAAGATTGTCGGAATGGGAGAGCGGGTAACCCGGGAAAAGATAGAACGACTGGATAATCTGAGAGCGGAACTGGAAAAAAGGCAGCTTCTCGTCGGGGAAACCAACCAGGTGAAGCGAGAGCTTGGGATTGCGCTGATCTATTTGATTTTGCTGATTTTAATGGGGCTTTTTCTTTTTGTGCACAGGAACGATGTTTACGCCAAATTTTCCAAGCTGCTTATTATCGCTATCTCTTTTGCCATTGTCCTGGTCTTTTCCGGTATTATTGTCGGCAGCCAGGCACTGCCGTATTATCTGCTCCCCGTGGCGATAGCCTCGATGTTGATCGCCTATCTTCTTGACGACCAGGTTGCTATTGTTGGGACTTTCTGCCTGGCTTTGATACTCGGAGTGCAGGCCAATTTTTCTATCTCCGTGGTTCTTCTCGCTCTGGCAGGGGGAGTTGCGGGTGCGCTCAGCGTTCGTAAAATATCAAGCAGGCGCGCTCAATATTTGCCGATCCTGTACATCGCAGCTTCTTATCTGCTCGTTTTGCTTGCGATAGATTTTGCCTATCGCGGCGATGAAATCAACAGCGTGCTTGCCGCTGCTGGCTGGTGCGGCATAAATGCAACGATATCCACTTTTATCACGATCGCTCTCCTGCCGCTTTTCGAATATGTTTTCAAAATCACCAGTAATTTTACGCTTCTTGAGCTGAGCGACCTGAACCGGCCGCTTCTCAAGCGCCTGGCCATGGAGGCCCCGGGTACCTACCACCACTCGATAATAATCGGGAGCCTGGCCGAGGCGGCAGCCGCAGGGATCGGTGCAAACCCGATTTATGCGCATGTGGCCGGTTATTACCACGATATCGGCAAGCTGAAACAACCCCAGTATTTTATTGAGAACCAGATCGGCAAACCTAACCCCCACAATAAGCTCAGCCCAAAAATGAGCAGCCTGATTATCGCCAACCACGTGAAAGAGGGTGTGGAGCTGGCCCGCAAGGCAAAGCTACCCGAGTGTATAATCGATGTGATTCACCAGCACCATGGGGACCAGTCGATTTCATTCTTCTTCTCCAAGGAGAAAAAGCAGAAGCCGGATACTACTCTGGTCGAAGGAGATTTCTGTTATCCAGGCCCGAAACCGATGACCAAGGAAGCTGCGATAATCATGCTCGCCGATGCAACGGAGTCGGCATCCCGCACTCTGACCAACCCCACGGTGAGCAGAATCAAGAGTGTGGTCAATGGATTGATCGAGGCCAGGCTGCGCGACGGACAGCTGGAGCAGACAGAGCTCACTCTAAGAGATCTGACCCGGATCGGCGAGGAATTTCTTACTATTTTTATCGGCGTCCATCACCACAGGATAGATTATCCACAGTCAACAGGAAATCAGCAGGATGCAAAGGGAAAGAAAGGCAGCACTGGAGCTGCTTCTGGGAAAAACGGTCAGGATGAAGCTCGAGGGGTTGTATACACCACTCAGAAAGATGATAACAGAAATACTTAACTCCCATAAAGTCCGCCGGTGCGAGATTTCGCTTACCTTTGTGGGAGAGGATAAGATAAAATCTCTCAACCAGGAGTACCTGGGTCGCAGCGGAGTAACCGATGTTATATCTTTCAATCTCTCGGAACAAGACAGGATAGATTCAGACAGCCCTTTATGGGGTGATATTTACATCTGCCTAACCCGCGCCCGGGAGCAAGCGGAGGATCTGGGACTGCCGCTGGAGGAAGAATTAATCAGGCTTGCCGCCCACGGTATTCTTCACCTTCTCGGTTACAACCATGAAAACGAGAAAGATGCCAGGAGGATGTTCAAATTACAGGAAGAGGCGCTTGGAAAGAATTACCCGCGTGCCGGCCTTCTTGGCTCAGGCAGCCTGTCCAGGCGGTAGGTCATGTTGGTGAATCTATTGATCTCGTGCAATAGCCTTTGATTGCGAGCGGCACGCAGAAATTTTGCTGAACTTTTAGCCGGTCGGCTCAAAGTTTGAAAGATAAAATTCCGGGTAGAACAATAAATCAAAAAAGTCGAAAATTTATATGGAAATATACCTGCTTATAGCTTTTATCGGACTGCTGCTGATGTCCGCGGTTTTCAGCAGTTCGGAAACCGCCTTTTTCAGTCTTTCCAATTTCGAGATAGCCCAGCTCGAAGAGGATCAGCCCACATACGGCAAACAGGTTCGCCAACTGCTCGAAAACCCTGACCGGCTGCTGAACGGGATTCTCCTGGGCAATCTCGTGGTCAATATCTCCGCTACGGCTGTTGCTACCATTCTGCTTCACCGTTTAGGGAGCCAGGCAGGGTGGTCCGAGCAGATCGTGTATCTGTGCGATGTGATCGGGATGACATTTATTCTTGTGGTGTTCTGTGAAATAAGCCCCAAGGTTTACGCTATCACTAATGCCAGCAGGCATGCCTTGCGGCTTACCTGGTTCATTCGTGGCTGGTTTTTTATTGCCCACCCGTTTATCAAGCTGCTGGTCAGGTTCAGTTCATGGTTTAAGGGGCTTTTTTCGAAACTCGAACAGGATAGGGAGATTCTTGAAGAGGAACTGAGGCTGATGGTGGACCTGTCAGCCGAGCAAGGTGACCTGGAACAGGAAGAAAAGACAATCATTCACAATATCTTTGAACTTTCCGAGACAATGGTGCGGGAGATAATGGTTCCCAGAACCGATATTAAAGGCTTCTCAATCGATACGCCCCTGGAGGAGATTGTAGAGACTGTCAAGGAGACCGGACACTCGCGATTCCCGGTCTATGACGGCGACCTGGATAACATCCGGGGAATCCTGTATACCAAGGATCTGTTGGATTGCATTTACGGTTTCAAGAATTTTGAAACTGTCGAGAAACTTTTACGGGACATCTATTATGTTCCTGAAACCAAACGTTGTGGCGAAACTTTGAGGGAATTCCAGGAACGTCATATGTACATGGGGATCGTTGTGGATGAATATGGCGGGACAGAAGGACTGGTGACGGTTGAAGATATCATGGAGGAGATAATCGGTGAAATACAGGATGAGCATGAAGAGGAAGAGCCGCTGCTGGTCGAGGAAAAAGCTGGTACCTGCCTGGTGGACGGTAAAATCAACATAGAGGATCTTTCCGAAAAACTCGGACTGGAACTCGAGGGCGAGGGATATGAAACGCTGGGAGGTTTTGTTTTCACAAAGTTCGACCGGCTGCCTCATCCTGGCGAATATTTCGATTACCATGGTTTTCGGTTCGTGATAACAAAGCTCTCGAAACGCCGGATCTGGAAAGTGCGGATCGAGCAGCTCCCCGAACCGGAAGAGGAACCACCGGCTGAAAACGGCACGGAAGAAAGCTGAACCGGGATCACTCTGAGGAAACCGTGATTAATATTCAGATATGGCTGATCTTGTTGGCTCTGCTGGGCAGCGCTTTTTTCAGCGGCTCCGAGACCGCTCTCATATCAGTCAACAAGGTTAAATTACAAGGCTGGCTGGAGAAAAAGAACCACTTGGCAAGGCTGGTAGATAAATTCCTGAACAGACCGAGCGATGTCCTTTCCACTCTGCTTGTCGGGAACAACCTGATGAATGTTCTTGTCACGGTGCTGATCGCCGATCTGATCATTCAGCTCTTTCTCCCCCGGCAAGCTCTTTCGATTCTGGTTATGGCGCTGGTGATCCCGGCTATCGTAATACCGCCCACACTGTTTTTCGGAGAGATAATTCCCAAGTCTGTGGCCAGGGAATATGCAGGAAGATTAGTACCCCTGGTGGCAACTCCACTTCTGGTGAGCCATTACCTGCTGACTCCAGTAGCGAAAATAACGCACCTGATCAGTTATCAGCTTCTCAGATTGATCGGGATCAAGAAACAGGAGCGGGAGAGTATTTTTACCCGCAAGAATATTCAGCGGGTGTTGATCGAGAGCGAACGCACAGGGGTTCTCGATAAGGAGGAAAGGCGTTATATCTCCGGCGTGTTCAATTTCAGTGAATCCAGCGTACGCGAGGTGATGACTCCCCGCACAGAAATTGTGGCGGTGCCGAAAGGCACGTCGATTGATGAAATCGCCGCCAAAATGAGCCGGAGCAGCTTTTCCCGGATTCCGATTTATGAGGGATCCCTGGATCATATAATCGGAATAGTGCACGTGGTGGATCTTCTGGGAGGAAGCAAAAAGGATGAGGAACCGCTGATTCATCCGGTAATATTCACGCCGGAGACCCGAAAATGCGATAACCTCTTTTATGAAATGCGCCATAAGAA
>JAUVUV010000295.1 GCA_030604975.1 Candidatus Glassiibacteriota bacterium
ACCCCCTTCTCCCCCTTTCTTAAAGGGGGACTGAGGAGGATTTATTTCCGGGACATGACACTAAAAATCAGCTTCCAGCAACCCCATCCGATAAAAGTTTTTCTTGTTCCCGGCAAACCAATATTTTAAGTTCGTTTCTGGGATTCTGAAAGGGCGAGGCATGCCTCGCCCTTGCTGTTATTTTACGCCAATAGGGAGACAGCTAATGGCCCGTATCAAATCGCCTGAGGCGGAAAAACTGCTGGATAAGGAAATCCCCGTGCTGGACAAGGGTTTTGTCAGACTCGTGGATTATCTCGGCTCGGATGCCCGGATCGTTCAGGCGGCGCGGGTTTCCTACGGGGAAGGAACGACCACAGCGCGCCGGGACAAGGAGCTGATCGACTACCTGATACGCCACGGGCATACTTCGCCGTTCGAGCAGGTGATTATCACCATCCATGCCAAGATACCAATTTTCGTGGCCCGCCAGTGGGTGCGCCATCGCACTGCCCGGCTGAACGAACTATCCGGACGGTACAGCGAAATGGTAGACGAGTTCTACGTACCGAATCAGGAGAGAGTCCAGCCCCAGGACACGTTCGATCTGCAGGCCAGCAAAGAGGATGAACAGCTCCCGCCGGAGATGCAGAGGAAGACGATCGAGATCATTTCGCGCGACCAGGGCAACGTATATGCTAACTACCAGGAAATGCTCGATGACAGGGTCAGCCGGGAACTGGCCCGAATCAACCTTCCCCTTTCACTCTACACGCAGTGGTACTGGCAGATCGACCTGCACAACCTGTTCGGTTTCCTCGAGCTCCGCATGGACGTGCACGCCCAGTGGGAGATCCGCCAGTACGCCAACGCAATTGCCAGAATCGCCAGGGCTGTGGCTCCCTGGGCCTACGAATCTTTCGAGGAGCACATTCTCTACGGGGCAAACTTCTCGCGTTCCGAGATCAAGGCCCTGCGTGAGATGATCCACGGCAGGCCCTGCCCGCTAAAGGGCAGACTCCTCAAAGAATTCAATCTAAAGATGGACTTCGACTAGTGATGGGATAAACATTTTTCAGGTAACCAATCGCAGGGGCGGTCCTTGTGATCGCCCGATTATCAGAACCCAAATAAAATCCATGCGCAAGGGCGAATACGAGATTTTCCTCTTGTAAAGGTGGGACACCCCCTACCTTCGTTCCGCAGGCACCACTTTTAATAGGGGGAGATTAAATCCCCGCCTGTAAGGGACATCTACAGTCCGCTGGCGCGGGGTCACGCCTCTTGAAGTGGGGATTTTTCCAGGGCGGCCGTCAGGCCGCACCCGGGGCCGCCTGTTCGAGCCGGGAAAGAGGAGCGTATAGCTGACAATTAATTTCCATCACAGGCTGTAGCAGTTAAGAAAGGTCGGCATGCCTTTGCGCGTGCCCAACGGGCCGCGCAGGCGACCACGGACGGAGCGCGTTTTTTGCAGCGTAAACACCGAGATGTTGTATAAGCCTGTGAGGTCAAGCGAGTTGCGGCCCCGAAAGCGCTTTTTGGTACTTTTTGTCGCCACAAAAAGTACGGAATAAATTGTTACGGGCGAGGCCTGCAGTGCCATTTGTATTCATGAAAATAAACAGGCTGGTAGAAAATGAGCAGAACCAGGACCGAAGTCGTTAAAACCGGCATCACTTTCGGCTCTGTGCTGGCAATCGTAATTTCATGGAGCTACAACCATTCAGTGCTCTGGGCCATAGTCCATGGTTTTTTATCCTGGCTTTACGTGATATATCATATTTTCTTTCATTTATAGCAGTCATCCGGAAGTTCGTTTTCCCGGAAAATCTCACAAGAATTGAAAAGGGGCGGGTTTGCAAACCCGCCCCTTTTTCCATATTGAGCGATATTGTGAGTTCCGGTTCTCAGGCCTCTGACGGCAGGCCCTTTGTCAGCTCACTGGCTTTCCAGGTTCCTTTGGCCACTTTCGGCACGAATTCATCCAGGCCGGCAGGGGGGAAAGAGAGCTTGCGGCTCTGTTCGGCTGACATGTAAGCGCTCATCAGCATTTGCATCACCAGTAGCCCGTCCTCGAAATTCTCCTTTGGCAGGCGGCCGTCAACGAAACAATTGGCCATATAGCGGTTCTGGGCAGTATAGCCGTAAATCACCTCTTCGTTTGAAACCAGCGGCATCAGTCCCTGCTCGGCGTTCTGTTTCTCGACCAGGTCTTCGCCCTCTTTGCCGGTCACGTTGCGGCTTAAAAAGATATTGGTCTCGGTGTTGAGGCTTGAGCTCTGAAGAGAGTATTCGGGGCCCATCACCTCGAAGGTCAGCCGCAGGCCTGCTCCCACGAAACTCCAGCTTGTGGTAACTTCGGCAACACATTGGCGGCCCTTGTTGTCCTCGAATGTGACCGTAGCCCGGGCATAATCCTCTGCCGGATGGTTGTAGTAATCCACCTGGCCGCTGCTTCTTTGTTTGAGCCGGTCCGCGTATTCGCTGCGGCTCCACTTGAGGCAGCCGATTTCTGCGCAGACCGCTTTCGGGGTGAGCGACGATTTTGGTTCTTTGGGGTCGGTAAGCATCAGGCGGGCTACCTCGATCGAGTGGCACATCATGTCGTTGAGCACACCGCCGCCCTGCTGGTCGCCTCTCCAGAACCAGGGCTCGTGGGGGCCGGAATGTTCCTCTGCACAGCGGGCCAGGTAAGGCGCGCCAGAGAGAGCAGCGCCGCGCCGCCAGAGGATTTCCATCCCGCGAGTGATTGCCGGGGCGAAGACCTGGTTTTCTAGGTATCCGTGAAGAATACCTACTTCTTTGGCCAGTTCCAGCATCTTTTTCGCCTCGGCCACGTTCCTGGCCAGTGGTTTCTCGCAGGCCACACCGACCAGTTTCCCCTTGCCGGATTTGATTGTCTCGACTATTTCCTCCATCATCTGGATGCGGAGATAGTTCGGCGCGCAGATCCAGATTGCGTCGATCTCGGGATCAGCCACCATTTCGGATATGCTTTTATAGACCCTGGGGTCGCCCACCCGGTACTTGCGGCAGTTATCCGCTGCAGTCTGGGCGTGGGCCTCCGTTCTGCTGACAATCCCCACGATATCCGCTTCACGCACGCCCTCCCAGGAACGGATGTGAAAGTTGGTAATAAATCCTGCACCCACGAATCCAACACCGAGTTTATCGCTCATCTATCTCTCCTCCAGTTGGTTGCAGTATTAAACTATAAAAGAATAAATATCATTATCTGTCCGCAGGTGATAAAGTTAGGGTGATGCGGCAGGACTGTCAAATGATAAATCGAGGTCTAAGTTAACTGTAGCCTGATTGCCAAAATATATTTCGGCAGGAGTCAATCGTTTAATTGGAAGACAACTCTCACCTTAAGGAACATGTGATTCATCCTGATACAGTCCGGAAGGGGAGGGAAAGGGGCGGATCGCTCGACGCTTTTTTGTGCAGCACGGTTTAACGGTCCGTAAGGGGAAGGGGTGACCAGCAGGGTTCCGCCATCGAGGCCGCCCCCGCGGCTGATTGCAAAGCTCACCTCGACCTCTCCCACCTGCCCGAATCTGCGCGAAACCTCCGGATCATACTTGGCCTGGCTTATTCGCTCGTAAATCGCTGCAATATATAAAGTTATTTCTGCCAGAGAATCGGCATTGACCGTTTCGCTGTCAAATGAGGTTGGGCTGTCGATCCCGGACTCCATAGCTGAAAGCAACTCAAGCGCAAAAATTTCCACCCGGGCAAGGCTGTCTCCTCTCAGAGCTCTCAGGCGGGGTTCAGGCGGTGCAGGCGCAAGAATCTGGCCGGCGAACTCAGGTGTTTCTTCCAGTGTCTTTTCCACGTAAACAGGAACACTTTCTCTGGCTAAAGGCACGACCAGAAACCGGGGTGCCGGAGAGGGCAGCTCTCGGTAACTGGTCACGAAATCCACCAACCCCTTTGGCACGAATGCCGCAAGAAGGTGGAAGCCTATTGAAAAGGCCAGAGCGGGAAGAAGAAGCTTTTCATAGTTTCTGGTTGAAAACCACACAATTTCTTCCCTGGACTTTCAAAATCATTTTTTAAAAACAAAGTTTGAAGTTCATATTACAACTGTTATCGAGCAAAACTTAATAGTGAAGCTCGA
>JAUVUV010000498.1 GCA_030604975.1 Candidatus Glassiibacteriota bacterium
CTTTCTCGACCATGGAAAGCGCGCTGCCGCCGCCCATGGCCAGAGTCGAGGCGATCATCTCAGTTCTACCGAGCTTCTTTTTGGGCACTATGGCCTCACCCTGGGGTTTTTCAGGTTTTTTAGAGCAGGCCGAGGAAGCGCCTATCATGGCTGCTCCCGCCGCCCCCATTCTGATAAAATCTCTCCGGGTAATTTGATCGCTATTTCTTTGATCTTGAGCAGCCATAATTTACCGTGCTCCTTTTGAATGGAAAATTCAAGCCCTTTCTTTTTATTATTCCTCAATAGCAGCGAAATCGTCAAGCTCTGTCAGGTCGATCTCCAGGGCAAGCGCAGTGGCGGTCATTATCGACCAGCTTGCCACCGAGGCCCCGGATACGGATTCCACAGGCAGCCGCTGGCTTTCGATTATGCGCTGGGGTATCTCCCGCGCAGCCGCCTCGTGCACCCAGGCCGTATCGATAAACTCGATCCCGGTGATCCTGCCCTCTTCGAGTTTCACCCGCAGAGCAACCCTTACCGTGATCTCATCATTTACTTCCTCTTCGTACTCGCTTTCGAAAACGCCCGAGGTGGTGTCGAGCGCAGAGTAGTCCATCAGGTTGAATTCTTCGCCTTCCTCCGGAGCTTCCACAGCGGCTGATTCGGAACTCTCCTGGATTTGAGAGTTAGGATTGGCTTCATCCCGTTTCGCTGATTGACCGCAACCTGTGGCAAGCCAAATCAATGCAAGCACTAGTACAGCAATATCTTTTCGGTCCATTTTCTCTCGAGAGTCGCTTATTACGGATCGAAGAGGAGGGAATTAGATTATGTTATCAATCTTAAGGGAAATAAACAAGCTAAAGTTAACGTTTTTTCGGATTAAATCAAGATCGGCAACAGGGCTGTAGTTTCGAGCCTGAGAATAATCCTTAGCAACGCCTCGAATCAATCCGGCATACATGGCTTGCGAACCCCAAGCATTTATCCTCTTGCGTTAAACATACAGGCAATAGATATTTCACCTGACAAACCTGTGAAAGATATCACCTTAAAGTAAAATTTAGATAAATTCCCGTTTTTTTTCGGGAAGGTAGATTTAACCAAATCCTGGCGATTTGCCGGTGTTTCATCCGGGAGGTAAAAATGTTCTTAATGCGTCTGACGCTCCGTTTGTTGCCGGGAGTTTTGCTTGCTTTCTATCCGCTCCTCGCCCGGGATGCCGGTTCAGATGTGCCGGCCGGGGCGCAAATCCTTTTCGAGGATGCCTTTCCCCAAGCCGAATGGAAGGGCGCGAAAGTGGATGATGGAGGGGAGTTCGGGATAAGCGGCCGCGTGCTTGTGCCGGTTGGTTTCGAAAATACGGTCCGATTGGAGCGCGAGGTTGATTTCACTCTCGGGAAGGAAAATTTCATCAATTTCCAGTTCCTCTGCTCAGGTTACCAGCGCCTGCGCATCCTTGCCTGGGCCAATGGTCAGGACAGGCCGAAAAGTGTCACGATCACCCATTTCAGCCCTGAGGAACTTCAAAAGGTCAATATCCCGGTAGAAGGCAATTTCCACAACTATCACTGGCGTCAGGGCGATTACGGAAACCTGAATTCAGGCGACAGAATCCAACGGCTGGCCCTCGAATTCTCGCTGACCGAAAAAGTCCCGGCCAGAGTCGCTGTGGGCAGGGTCACAGTGTACAGCCTCACCGAGCAGGTCTACCGGGCGCGTTTCGAGCGCCTGCTCAAACAGGCCCGGCTCGCTGTAGCGGGGATTCCGCAATCGCTGGCTGAGCGCAAAAGCTATCTTGTAAAACGCCTGGATAAAATAGCAGATGTTTTCCTTAAAACTCCCGCAGACCGGGAGCAGAACTTGAAAGAGCTCGAACTCAGGCTCAGGGCGGTGACCGACGCAGCCCGCCGGATGGCAGATTACTATGAGCCTGCAGCGAGTAGCGCACCACATATTGAAAGACTCGATTACTGCGTTGGGGCCGAGACTTCCCTTCGCCGGGTAACTCACCTGAACCCTCGCCTGCGTTTCAAAGGGCAGGTACCGGCCGAGCCTGAAATCACCCTTGCCGCCAACGAGCACGAGGCTTTCCAGTTGGTGGTCCTGCCTTTCGACTGTTTCCTCCGGGACGTGCGGGTTTCCGTCTCCGATCTTGTATGCGGCACAGGGCGAATCGACCGCTCGAATATTACAGTTGGCCGGGTGATCCCTGTGCGCACCCAGTTGTCCCCCCACTCAAACGGTGCCGACCTGGGCTGGGTGCCGGACGTGATTATGCCGCTGGAGGACGGAGACAGTTTCGATGTCCCCCCGGAGAGCGAAATCCCGCTCTGGGTGAGTGTGTACGCCCCTAAGGGGACCCCTGCAGGGAGATACAGCGGAACGCTGAC
>JAUVUV010000014.1 GCA_030604975.1 Candidatus Glassiibacteriota bacterium
CTGATCGTACTCGCTTTCACTGGCGCCCGTTCTGCGGCGATGGGTTTCAACCGCCTGCTGGACCATAAAGTGGATACGGCCAACCCGCGTACCCGAAACCGTCACCTGCCATCAGGCAGACTGACCCGATTACAGGCGGCTCTGTTTGTCGCCGGGTCGGTCCTCCTGTTCGAGATTTGCGCCTGGCTGCTCGGCAGCCTGCCGTTTATCCTCAGTCCGGTTGCGCTGGCGGTAGTCTTTTTCTACAGCTATACCAAGTATTTTACCGAGGCCAGCCACCTGGTTCTGGGGCTTGCTCTTTCTATCGCCCCTGTTGGGGCATACATAGCGGTAACCAATTCGTTTTCACCCGGAGTGATAGTTCTTGCAGCGGCGGTGGTTTTCTGGGTAGCCGGCTTCGATACAATTTATTCTCTTCAGGATGAAAAGTTCGACCGCGAGCACGGTCTTTTTTCACTGCCTGCACGCTTTGGTTCCGCCAGGGCGCTCCTTCTGAGCCGCATTTTCCACCTTCTCTCTTTCATACTTATTGGCATGGTGGGAGTTTTTTTCCCAGTGGGTGCTTTTTACTGGGTAGCAACAGTGGTTGTCGGCTGCATGTTGATCTACGAGCACAGCCTTGTCAGTCCGAATGACATAAGCCGCGTGAACGCCGCATTTTTCACGGTCAACGGCGCAGTAAGCGTTCTGTTTTTCGTCCTCAATCTCGTGGACCGGCTGGTCTAGCGAGTTCAAGCATGGAAAGGAGCCTCCAGTTGGCAGAAAAAGATAGAAACTTTCACGAAAAGCCGATGGTGGTAGCCGTGACTGGTGCAAGCGGTGCAGTTTATGCGGTCAGCTTGCTTCGCGAACTCGGCCGCAGGGAAATCCCGGTGAACCTGATTGCAAGCCAGATGGGCCGTGACATGCTCAATCGTGAGGCCGGCATACCGGTCGAGGGATCGCTTGTTGAGCACCTGGCCGCCGGGGGGATAGATACCAAAAACTTTCAGGGTTACGACGTCGATAATTTCAGTGCACCGCCAGCAAGCGGGAGTTACCCTGCCAGGGCGATGGTCGTCTGTCCATGCAGCGTGAAAACCCTGAGCGCTGTGGCCGCCGGCTCCTGCCGCACGCTGATCGAACGCACAGCCGAGGTGATGTTCAAAGAGCGGCGCAAACTCATCCTGGTTATACGCGAATCCCCTTACAGCCTGGTTCAAATCGAGAACATGCGCAGCGCTACACTGGCCGGAGCATTGATTCTACCGGCAAGCCCTGCGTTCTATCACCACCCCGGCAAGATCGACGACCTGGTGGATTTTATTGTGGCCCGGATCCTTGATCACCTCGAGATTCCCCACGACCTTCTCGAACCCTGGGGAAGAAAAAACTGATCCGCCCCCTCTTTCCAGAGGGGCAAATATTTCACCCCCTGATTCAAAAACCCCCTGCCTTCAAGTTATTCCGGCTTGTTGCCGATATAAAAATATCCGGTAAACGGATTTGTACATCTCGCACCCTTTATTATCCCGATTAGTTGGAATATTATCTCGAGAAAACGATAATCCAATCCTTACTAGAGGAAAAATAAATGGATATGTCCATTGAGAAGGTCGATCTGGCGATGAAAGTCCAGACGAACTTACAGAAAAAAACATTGGAATATCAGGCGGAAAGTATCATGAAACTGATCAAAGGCGTGACTGAGGGGGATGATAAGGATGAAAAGGGTGTCAATAAGAGCTCCAAGGGAGGAAGACTGAACCTTCTTGCCTGAAATCCGACATTTGAGAAAGAGGGGATCGGTAAGATCCGGGTTCGTTTGTGAATTCGGAGTAAAAGAGACGGCTGGCAGCCTGGTGTTGTCAGCCGTTTTCCCTTTTCCAGTCACAACACGCCGGATTCTGGCTGATTACATGTAGAAAAACTTTGTGCCTGATATAGTATAAAGTAATAGCCCGCCGGAAACGGCGGGCTATTACTTTGAGCGAATACATCAACGCCGGTTTACCTTGGATAATCCCTTCTTAAACATACAGGTTTATCGCACCTCTGTTACCGGTCCCTGGCAGAGGACGATTCAGGTGAGGTCTGGGTACGCGCAGCATCTTGGAGATATTTTCGGCAGAAGCCTGCCGTATCTGGCGGAACTTTACCTGCACCTGCATGGGATTTATCGCATCCGGTAAAGCGACTTGCCCTATCATTGTTACCTCCTTGTAACAATTTCAAGGGCGCGGTCCCTACTGTTATATTTCGTTATAAAAAAGTAATACTTTAGCTTATTCGGTCCTAAAAACAGATTCCAGATTTAAAGATGAGCTTGGGTCAAATATTTTCTTGGAAAATCGAACAACGTAAGTTACAATGATTTAGGGCCGTCTGCGACAGTCTCCCGGAACGCGATTCCTTTTAAATACAAGCATAAGTTGAGTTGGCAGCCATGGCTAAAGCGGCTCTTGTCACCGGCGGAGCGAAAAGAATCGGCAGAAGTATAGCGCTTGCGCTTGCCGAGGAATCCTACGATATCGCCCTGCATTACGGTACATCCGCTGCAGAGGCGGAGAAAACCGCCGGCGAAATCAGGCAATTGGGCGTCGAATGTGCCACGTTCAGGTGCGATTTGGCCGATGAGCAGGAGGTGCTCTCCTTACTCCCCCGGGTAGTGGAAAAGATGCCGGGATTGGAAATCCTGGTCAACAACGCCTCGATTTTCGAAAAAGGAAAGATCGTGGACACCGAGCCGGACTTTTACAGGCAGCATGTGGCGATCAATTTCACCGCACCCTATTTCCTCTCGCGTGATTTTGCCCGAATCTGTAAAAAGGGGCAGATTATCAACCTGCTGGATACCAGGGTCACCAGTAGTGATTTCAACTACGCGATTTACACTATCACCAAAAAGGCGCTGGCAGAGCTGACAAAGATCTCCGCCCGGGAATTCGCCCCGGATATCCGGGTCAATGCCATTGCTCCCGGAATTATCCTCCCGCCCCCGGGTGGTGACCGCCAAGTGTTCGAGAAAATGGCCCTGAAAATCCCATTGAAAAAAACAGGCGGACTCGATTACGTGGTCCAGTCAGTCAAATTCATCCTGAAAAACGATTTTCTCACCGGCCAGCTCATTTACCTCGATGGAGGAGAGAACCTGGAATAATGAGAGCTACTATCAAAATAAAAAACCTCGCTCTCAGGACAATTATCGGCTTCAACGAATGGGAGCGGAACAAGAAACAGGATGTGGTGATCAACGTTGAAATGGAGTTCGAGGCGAAAAAGGCGGTGGAATCGGACAATATCAAGGATTCGGTGGATTACAAGAAAGTTAAAAATGAAATTATTGCAGGTGTTGAAGCATCAAATTTTAATCTGCTCGAAACTCTTGCCAATTACGTTCTAAAAATAATCATGGACCATCCACAGGTGCTGGCGGCCAAAGTCGAGGTTGATAAGCCGCACAGCCTGCGCTTTACCAAATCCGTGTCTGTGGTTGTCTCTGCGCAAAGGTGATGATGAATATCGCCGTGATCTCGGTCGGTTCGAATATCGACCCCGAAGTCAATATCGAAAAGGGCCGCTCCCTGCTGGCCGGTGAGCACGAACTGCTCGGCGAATCCTCTTTTGTCAGGACAAAGCCGATCGGCCACCTGGAGCAGCCTGATTTTGTCAACGGTGCTTTCCTGATCTCAACCGAACTTGACCAGGAAGAACTCGAAAGAAACCTGAAAAAAATAGAGAAAGCGCTCGGCCGACTGAAAACCGCCATAAAATTCGGGCCGCGCACGATAGACCTTGATATCGTGGTCTGGAACGGCAAAGTGGTTAGCCGGGATTTTTACGCCCGCGATTTTGTCAGAAACGCCTGCTGTGAACTTCTGCCGGAACTTGCGGAGAAAAACTGACCATTACAAAGTGATTGATTTTGAATATTTCGTGCGGCTTCCAGACTTGACACGAAAGAGGTATTTATCCATTATTGATGCCTTCACCTGCCGGGAACCTGTCCGATATCAAACAGTGTGAAAAGCTGGCGGTAAACTCCGAGAAGGACTCTGAATGACACGAAAAAAAGCGCTCAACGGGAAATTGACGAAGAAGAAACTCCGCGAGATCGTTTTCAGCGCAGGCCAGTTGTGTCTGGAGAAAAAGGCCAGCGACGTTGTGGTGCTGGACCTGAAAAAAATTTCAGATGTCACAGACTTTTTCCTGATTGCCGAAGGCTACACGGATATCCATGTCCGCGCGGTCAGCGAACATATTATCGAGAATCTCGAGAAACGATTCAAGCTCAAGCCCTGGCACGTGGAGGGTATGGCGTACGCAAGATGGGTGCTGATGGATTATATCGATTTCGTGATTCACATATTCCAGCCTGAAACGCGCAACTTCTATCAGCTCGAAAGGCTCTGGACCGATGCCCCGCGGCAAGAGATTGCCGATGAATTACAAGCTCCCAGTTAAAATTTACCCGAAAAGAATTCCTCGAAGCTTTGTTTCGGAGTAAGTTGCCGCAGGGGATCAATAGGTAATCCCCCTTGTATAATAGCGGTTGGATGTTAGGAAAGTTTAAAGCAATAGGGAGATCGTATCCCCCTTACCAAAGTGGGATAATCTCAAAAATTCCCCCTTAATAAAGGGGGATACAGGGGGTTGTCTCGATCTGGTCGCCTTCGTGGGGAATAAGATGGATCAAATTCATCATTGTGCTGCTCCGCGGCTTGCCGCGGAGCAGCACAATTTTTTAGGAATTTCTTTACTATCAAGTTGCGGAAAGATCGTGAACTCCTCCGTGTCTAAGTCCAGCATTCCCACGCGCTGGTGCAGCGCACAGATGGTTCTCAACTTTTCCAGGTGATCTTAGGTCAGGGTGATTCTTGGGGCATTCTTTTCTGGGTGGCGATTGTGACCAGCTGCACCCCGTTCTGACGCGCCAGGTCCATCACCTGGATTACCTCGCCGTGGGTAACCTCCTTGTCGGCCTTTATCGAAAGATGCCTGGAGGCGCCTTTGCTTATCCCCCCGCTGATCAGCTCGGACAGGTCCTCAAGGCGCACTGGCAGGTCCCCGAAATACAGCTCGCCCTGCTTGGTCAGATAGACAGTCATCGGTTCCGGATCTTCTCTTTCGGGGGGCTCGGCGCCTGATTCCGGCAGGTCGATTTTCAGCGCGGGCTGGTCCATGAACGTGGCGCTCACTGTGAAAAAAATGAGCAGAAGGAAGACCACGTCCACCAGCGATATGATATTTATAGTGGCCTTGCGGCGGGTTCGGTGGGAAAACTGCATCAGTCGCTCGCCTCTTTCAACACATCCGGAGAAACAGCTGACTTGTAAAAACTTGAAAGTTTGTTCAACAGGTACGTAGCCCAGTATTCGAGTTCCAGCACCAGACCATCCGCCTTATTGGTGTAATAGTTGTAACCCACCAGCGCCGGGATGCCGATACAGAGTCCCGTGGCAGTGGTGATCAGTGCCATCTGGATTCCGCCGGCCAGGGCGCTTGCCTGGCCGATCCCGAACTGGGTGATGTCCCGGAAAATCTGGATCATGCCGAGCACGGTTCCCAGGATACCGAGCAGCGGCGATATGCCGGCCACTGTGTCCAGCACCACCAGGCCGCGCTCGAGCCTTCTGGTCTGCTGGCGGCCGGTATCCGTGATCGCCTCCTTGATTTCCTCCTTGGGCAGGTTTTTCATTGACAGCGCAGTGAGCACCACCGCACTGAAAGGCCCGGGGTTCTTCTCGCAGATCGAATAAGCAAGCCCCAAATCATCCGGAGCTTTTATATTCTCGATAACCTGGATGATCTCCGGCCGGATAATCTTGCTGCGGCGCAGATTCAAGCCGCGTTCGATAATTATGGCAACTGCCACTATCGAACAGGCGGCCAGGGGATACATCAGA
Organism: Candidatus Glassiibacteriota bacterium; assembly: GCA_030604975.1. Taxonomy (GTDB): domain Bacteria; phylum Gemmatimonadota; class Glassbacteria; order GWA2-58-10; family GWA2-58-10; genus JAUVUV01. The sequence continues at coordinate 5,886 of JAUVUV010000014.1, forward strand.
ACTCCACCTTGCTGGATAAGCTCAAACATATTTATATCTGCCTTTTTTGTGTAATGTTCTCTGAATTAACGTATGAATTCATTGTAAAAGAAACCCACTGTAATTTCCAGAAAATCCTCCGGAAAATCGCTCGGCAGCGGCAGAAAAGGCACCGAGGCCCCGATTGCGTTCACGCTGGTGTCCTTGAGCGATTCGTGCCCGGTATAAGTGATCAGTTTGAAATCGGTCATCGAGCCATCCTGCTGGATCCTGAATTGCACGAAAGTACGGCCTCGAGCCAGCCTCATGTAGAAAGCAGGAGGCGGGTAGATATTACTCTCGATCCGTTTTTTTAACTCTTTTAGATACGGGGCCCAGTTCCAGTTGTAGGTACTCAATCTGAAATCGGCACCAACCGGAGCGCGGCGCCGCCGGTTGTCGAAACGGGGCGCAGTCGGCGCATATGGTCGGCTTTCATCTCCCCGGGGCTGCTGGGGCTGGGTTAACGGTTTGTCCTCTGCTTTGGGCGGAGCCAGCCGGCTCAGGGCCTCCAGTTCCCGGAAAGCGTCAAAACTTGCCGCATCCGGCTGTTCATTCTGCTGCTGCGGCACATCCTCGGCCTGCTCCTGGGAACCATCTATCACCCCAACTGGAGTTGAAGAAGGCGTGGGTTCGGGCACCATCGCGGCGATCTCTGAGCGGCCTTCCTGAAAGGGAAGCCCCTCTGCCAGCTCGGCTGGAGCCTCGAGGTTGCTCGCGGCCAGGTTCTTGTCGGAAATGAAAGGTGTAACCTGTTCGACCGGGCTTTCAACAGCATCTTCCGGTGTCTCGACAAAAATGAAAGTCATCTTGTCGATCTCTTTTTTCAACTCGTCCGCCAGGGCCTCTCTCGTGTCCTTGATCACCATGCGCAGGGGAACCTGTAAAAACAACAGGTGAAGAAGGATCGAGATGAGGAACACTTTTTTCAGGCTGACTTCATCCGACACCGCTTGCTCTCCTGAAAGCAGCAAAGTATTAGGTAACGGGGAGATCCATATCCTTTTAATTTCAGCAATACAGTGGGTAGGCCTGTTTTTTATACACTCGACGCCTTATTAATGTTCTTAACTTATACGTATATTTCTACCAATAAGTTACAATTCAATGAACTGCCTGTTATCGATAAGCCCTGGTAATATCCCACTTCTAATTTCCACCTTTTACCGATCGCGTATTCGACTATGGCGCGGCAAAATCCGAGATATTTCCGTCCCTATGTGCTCGCAACCTCAAATACTACAATGAATTGGCTTTGTTGTCAAGCATGACCGGTTCTTTTGCCAAAGTCTAAAGAAGATAGATAAAACTTGACTTAAACTGTTAAACTCGGCAATCATTGGATGAGGATTAAAATTTAACATACCCATTCAGGAATAAGAAGGAGAATCACCTTGAGCCGCCAGCTCTTCCTGCTTGACGGATACGCCATGCTCTACCGGGCGCATTTCGCCTTTATCAGAAATCCGTTAATCAACTCCAAAGGCGAGAATACCAGTGCTGTTTTCGGACTTACCCTTCAAATCGGCAGCATTATCGAAGAATGTTCTCCTCCGTACATGGCTTTAGTGTTGGACACTCCCAAGCCGACTTTCCGTGATAAGCTGTACTCGGCCTACAAGGCAACGCGTGAGAAAATGACAGAAGAATTAAAGCAGCAGATACCCTGGGCCAGGAGCCTGATGGAGGAGGGGTTCCGCATCCCGATCATTGAGCTCGAGGGCTACGAGGCGGACGACGTGATCGGCACGCTGGTCAGGAAAGCGGAAAAAATGGGGATGGATGCTGTGATCGTCTCCGGGGACAAGGATTTCTATCAATTGATCGACAAGCATATCAAGCTGTATAACCGCAAGGGCAAGGGCGAGGAAACAGAGTGGGTGGGACTGGACAACGCCCCCGAGCGCCTGGGCGTGCCTCCGGAGAAGACAGTGGATTTTCTGGCGCTGATGGGGGATTCGGCAGATAACGTGCCCGGAGTGCGCGGGGTGGGCAAGGTTTCGGCTCAAAAGCTGCTGGCCGACTATGCCTCGCTTGAGGACATTTACAACCATCTGGATGAAATCAAGCCCGAGGGATTGCGCCAAAAACTGGCTGATGACAGGGAGAATGCATTCCTGTCACAGAAACTGGTGACTATCAAAACTGATGTTGACGTGGAACTCGACCTCGACGCCTTGCGCGCGGTGGGGCCGGATATCGAGAAACTCGCCGAGCTTTTCAACCGCCTGGAATTCCGCTCTCTCAAGCAACGCTACGGGATCAGAGAATATGAAGAGGAAAAGGCTGTGAAAAGTGGGAAAAACTACCGGATTGTTGGATCGCTCAAAGAGCTTGAAGAGGTTGCTGACAAATTGCGCGCTGCAGGAAAGTTCGCCGTGGATGTGGAAACAACGAGTCTCGACCCGATGGAGGCGGAATTGGTGGGGATTTCCTTAAGTTGCAAGCCGGATCAGGGCTGGTATATTCCCATCGCCCACGACCAGGGAGGAAACCTCGAGCTGGACCGGGTGCGCGAAATCCTGGCCCCCCTGCTTTCGGATGAAAAGATCGGCTGCGTGGGACAGAATATCAAGTATGACTTGACAGTACTCTCCCGCTATGGGATGGAGGTGGCAGGGATTGTGGGTGACCCGATGATCGCCTCCTACCTTCTCGATTCGGGAAGGCGCTCGCACAAGCTGGAGGTCCTGGCCGAATCCATCCTGGGCTACCGGATGATCACCTACGAGGAGGTCACAGGCAAGGGCAAGGATCAGGTTACTTTCGACAAGGTAGGGCTCGAGCAGGCCTGCCGCTATTCCGCCGAGGATGCCGATATAACGCTTATCCTTGATAGTAAACTCAATGCCCGAATTGAGGAGGAGGAACTGGGCAAACTTTACCGCACCGTGGAGTTGCCGCTAATCCCGGTACTCGCCCGGATGGAAATCAATGGCGTTGCGATAGATGTTCCTTACCTTGAACAACTGAGCGAGATTATGGAGGGCCGGCTGGCCGAGCTCGAAAAACGCACCTTCGAACTTGCCGGACACGAGTTCAATGTCAATTCAACCCAGCAACTGGCCCATGTGCTGTTCGATCAACTCGGGATCAAGCCCAGGAAAAAGACAAAGACAGGTTTTTCCACCGACAGCTTTGTCCTGGCCGAGTTGGCCGGCGAGCACGATTTGCCTGGAGTAATCCTTGAGTACAGAGAAGTGGCCAAGCTCAAGTCCACCTATGTCGATGCTCTTCCACGCCAGGTCAATCCGCGCACGGGCAGGATCCACACCTCTTTCAACCAGATGGTCGCGGCCACGGGCAGGCTTTCGAGCGCCAAGCCGAACCTGCAGAACATCCCGGTCCGCACCGAGGAAGGGCGAAAGATCCGCAGAGGTTTTATCCCCGGAGGCAAAGACCGGGTGCTGCTCTGTGCCGACTACAGCCAGATCGAACTCAGGGTGCTGGCTCACCTGAGTGGCGATGAATCGATGATCGAGGCATTCACCAGGGGAGTGGATATCCACACCGAGACCGCCTCGCGCCTGTTCCGCCTTGCTCAGGAGGAAATATCGGTCGAGCACCGAAACCGGGCCAAGACTATCAATTTCGGGGTGCTCTACGGTATGGGCCCCCACCGGCTGTCGCGCGAACTTGGAATACCTTTCGAGGAAGCCAGGAAGTTTATTGAGGGTTATTTCGACCGCTTCCCGCTGATCCGGGCCTATATCGAGCGCCAGGTAGACCTGGCCCGCGAGAAGGGCTGGGTCTCCACGATTCTCGGACGGAAGAGGAAGCTGCCGGAAATCAACAGCAGCAACCGTGTACAGCGGCAGAACTCCGAGCGTATGGCACTCAACACGCCGATCCAGGGGTCGGCCGCGGACCTGATCAAGGTCGCCATGATCGAGGTGGATAAGCGCTTGCTGGAAAAGTTCCCGGAGGCGAAGATGATAATCCAGGTCCACGACGAGCTTGTGTTCGATGTGCCCGGATCGCAGGCTGACAAAGTCGGGGAGCTGGTGCGCAGTGTGATGGAAAATGCAGTGGAGTTGAAAGTGCCTGTCAAGGTCGATCTTAGCCAGGGCGGCAACTGGTTGGAATGCAAGTAAAGAGGCCCGAATGAATTGGAGGTGAAATGATTTCGATCGGCTTGACAGGCAACGTGGGATCAGGCAAAAGTACCGTGGCCAGGATCTGGAAACAGGAGCGGGGAGCGCTGCTGATCGACGCTGACCAAATCGGCCGCTCGGTTCTCCAGCCGGGAAGCCGCTGCCTGGCCAGACTGGTACAACGTTTCGGTAAGGAAATTCTTCTTCCTGATGGCTCTCTCAACCGGAGGAGAATGGCCGTGATGGCCTTTTCGGATCGGGAAAACCTGGAAGCTCTCAACTCGATCGTTCACCCGGAGATTATCCGTAAGATAAACGGCCAATTGCAGGAGGCTCGTAGCCAGGGCGCTGGTGCAGTGGTGGTGGATGCGGCCCTGATATTCGAGTTCGGCTTCGAGCGCTGTCTCGACGTTGTCGTGGCGGTGGATGCACCCAGGGAGATCAAAATCGAGCGCATGCTCGCAAAGGGCAAAATAAACCGGGAGACTCTGGAAAAAATATTGGACGCTCAACTTCCGGCAGATGAGCTTAAAGCAAAAGCGGATCACGTTCTCGATAACAGCGCGGATAAGGAAAGTTTTAGAGAAAGCGCCCTGGAACTCTTTGACCGACTGTTGAACAAGGGGGGAAAGGAGGTGCGATAAGCCACACTTTTTGTTGGATTTGATCTTGCGAGGTGCATGTAGAACACAGCTCTTTTGGTTTATAAAGCAAGCCTCAGCTCCATTGTCCCGAAAGTGTCTCCTCCGGTACGTCCCACCTCAAGACCCAGCTTCAATAGCAGGAAATTCCACTCCACTCCGCCGTAAAAAACTGATTCGCTCTTGGTCTGCTTGACCTTTATTCCACCTGACCAGTAAGTGTGCCGGTTTCTGTTTGCGCCAATCCCGGCAATAGGGGTTACCACGAAAAGGTTCTTGCTCACGTCGATTCGGAACGAGGTGGTGGAGAACTCCGCTTCCTGAGTGGCGGGAATCGCATGGCTCCAGACACTGCCGAACGGCATCTTGCCCATTGAATGGTACCCTACTGAGACAGAGACCGCAGGTGTGATAATTGAGTTGCGAAGGATCCCGATTCGGGCTCCTGTGCCCCAGATGTTCGACCGTTCCGAATTCAGGCCGTTAAGGTTCACCCGGCCCAGGCGCAAGAATAAATCGAGCGAGCCCAGTCCATGGACGCCCGGCCCCAGGCGGAGCCCCTTGAAAGCTCCAATGCGAAGCAGAGCTGATACAGAGGAAGCCGTGGCCGTGTTGCCGAGCATCGAGGGGCGGGAAAGCGCACCCGAGACCCCGAAAGAAAAATGGCCCCAGCCGCCGAGAGTATTGGCGCTGGAAAGAGATGCGTTACCCCCGGCAATCAGCCCGCCGAGCCAGGCGCTTTCCGAGACCCTGATTTCAGGGAGCTGGGCTATCGCGATGTGCTGAAATGAAAGAATGCACAAAAGAGAAAGAAAAAGAGCGATTTTTTTCATGGTGAAATCCTAAGTCTGAATGCTTATAGGTAAATTACTTTGCCGGAACCCGGTACAATCCGGCCGATAATTATTGCTTCCTCACCCTGGAAACCGAGCCCGGCTGCCACATCCTCCAGATTGTCTTCAGCGGCGATCACCACCATGCCGATTCCCATGTTGAAAACGCGGTAGGCCTCCTCCTCATCTATCCGGCCTGCCTGGATGAGGAACTTGAAGATCGGCGGCACAGGCCAGCTTGATGTCTCGATCTCGGCATCCAGATTGCCGGGGAACACCCGGGGAAGGTTATCTGTCAGCCCGCCTCCGGTGATATGGGCGGCTGCATCGATCAGCTTGCCCGAAAACAGGGCCTCTAGAGCTTTTTTGTAGCTTTTGTGCACTGCGAGAAGGGCCTCGCCGAATGTTTCGCCCCTGCCGCCGGGCAGGGGATCCTCGATACTGTGCCCGAGGTCAGTAAAGATTATTTTGCGCGCCAGGGAATAGCCGTTGGTGTGCAGTCCCGTGGAGGGCAGGCCCACAAGCATATGTCCGGCAGCCACTTTCTCCCCGGTGACAATTTCTCCCCGGTCGGCAATTCCCACGATAAAACCAGCCAGGTCGTAATCCTCCTCGCCGTATAGATCGGGCATTTCAGCAGTTTCGCCGCCCAGAAGGGCGATACCGTTGTTCTCGCAGCCGGAGATAAAGCCCTCCATGATCTCTGAGATCTGCGCCGGAACCAGTTTACCCACGCTGATATAATCCATGAAAAACAGGGGAGTGGCGCCCTGAACCATTATATCATTGACACAGTGGTTTACCAGGCACTCGCCCACGGTGTTGTGCCGTCCCGCCTTCCGCGCCACGAGAAGTTTTGTGCCCACGCCGTCCGTGCTGCTGATCAGTACCGGCTCTTTCATCTTCCGGCCGGCGAGCGAGTACATACCGCCGAAACTGCCGACATCGCTCAGCACCCCGGGTGTGAAAGTCCTGGCCACTCTGGCTTTGAACCTGTCTAGAGCCTCACGGGCCGCGTCGATATCTACCCCGGCTTTCTTGTAAGTGCTTTTTTTCTTGGGCTCGTTCATGATAAATTCCTTAGTTCGCAAGCTCGAGTTTTGCGATCAATCGAAATGGACGAGTTTTCTGAAAAATTCCACCCTGGCCTCCAGCTCTGCAAGGCTCAAGTCCTTGATCCGTCTAATACTGAAATCCTCGCAGCAGAAAGAGGCCATCGCGGAGCCGTAAACCACGGCGGTGCGCATCGCTGCGTGGGAGCGGGAGCCGGCGCGTTGAATGTACCCGGCAAATCCCCCGACAAAAGAGTCGCCGGCACCGGTGGGATCGACAACTTTTTTCAACGGATATGCCGGAATCGCAAACAGCTCGCTGCCCAGTGCCGCGATTGCCCCGTGATCGCCTTTTTTCACAACAACAGTGCGCGATCCCAGGCCCTGTATTTCCTCCAGTGCCTCGACCAGGTTAAGCTTGCCGGTCAACTGTCGTGCTTCCTCATCGTTCAGGATCAGCACATCGCAGCGGCCAGCCACTTCCAGAAGATTTTCCCTGTCCGATTTAATCCAGAGATTCATCGTATCGGCCACGACAAACTTTGGATTTCTCATGCTGTCGAGCAGTTTAAGCTGCGTCGGCGGATCGATATTGGCCAGGCAGACCATACCACAGCCGCGGTAGCTTTCCGGCACCTGAAGGTCGTAATTCTCGGTTACCCCGAGCTCGGTATAAAGCGTTTCCCGCAGATTGACATTCTCCCTGTACTTGCCGCCCCAGCGGAAAGTCTTTCCCGGAAGGGTGGCGACTCCCTCGAGATCAAGATTTGGCCGGTTCAGTTCCTCCCAATGGTCGAAATCCCCACCCACCACACCGACCAGGTTGACCGGAGCCAGGATCGAAGCGGCCACGGCGAAATACATCCCGCTGCCGCCCAGGACGTTTTCCGCTTTTCCCCAGGGTGTTATTACTGTATCCAGAGCAATCGTGCCTACTGCGACAATCGGCTCCGGTCGCTTTTCTGCCATCAATTTTCTCCTGCTACATTTTCTCCGGTGCCGTGATCCCCAGTAGCTTCAGACCATTGGCCATCACTCTGCGGACACAGTCTGCCAGATAGAGGCGGTCGAGTGAGAGTGCCGGATCGTCGGTGTTCACTATTCTGTGGTGCTGGTACCAGCTGTGAAAGCGGCGGGCCAGCTCCTCGAGGTAATATGGAATATGATGTGGCTCCAGGGACGAAGCGGCGCTTTTCACCATCTCGGGAAAATCCACTAAATGAGTGATCAGATCGATCTCCTCGGGCTGTGTGAGCAGACTGGGGGAATGCTCACGCCAGCGCTTCCGGTTTCCATCCCAGATACCGGCCTCCCGGGCTGTGGGAGTGAGGCTGCAGATCCGCGCGTGGACATACTGGCAGTAATAGACCGGGTTTTCATTGGACTGCTCCCGCGC
>JAUVUV010000371.1 GCA_030604975.1 Candidatus Glassiibacteriota bacterium
CCGGTGCGACAGTTCTCGACAGTATGGGTATGGGACGAATTCTGGCCTATGACATTCCGATTTTCGCCGGGCTAAGGGGCGCGCTTGCAGGGGGAAGGCCTCACAACAAGACGATTATCTCCGTGCTTCCGGACAGGGAGACCTTCGAGCGGGCGGCCGAGCTGATCGAGGATGTCTGCGGCAGCCTTGATGATCCCGGCAACGGTATCCTCTTTGCCCTTCCCGTTATCGATGTCCGGGGAATGCTGCGGATTGACAAAGATTAGGACCTTCCTTCAGCCTTTCTCTTCCAAATTTATCCGAAAATCATGCCAATTCGAAATCACGATTAATGCTATAGCTTGGATTCGAATAAGGTACCGGTCTGATCTGCCCGGACGGCGATAAGGACTGATCCAAAAAGAGTCTGAACTTTCCACTTGCTAAAACAGTCAAAAGATAGAATTAGTTGAGAAGATGCATTATTTGATCTTCTTTTATCCCGGTGTCAGGCAACAGGAGATTCAATGGCCGAAAGCACCCGGACAGTGCTGCTGATCCTGCTGGTGACATTCATTGCTCTGGTCGGCGGAAGGCTCTATCGGGGCAGAAAGGGCAGTCCGCCCCTGTTCAGGGTAACCACGCTGGGCTACCTTGCTCTGGGCCTGGCGCTGGGCGGCCAGGGACTGGGTCTGCTGGAGCAGGATATGCTGGACAACCTCGAACCAGTGGTGGGACTTTCGCTCGGCTGGATCGGAATCCTTTTCGGCCTTCAGTTCGAGATTAAGCGCCTGGGCCGTTTCCCGCCAAAATTTTTCGGAGTTACCCTGTTCCAGTCTCTATTTACCGTTGCCACACTGGGAGGTGTGATGTACCTGGCGCTGGGCTGGCTCACACCAGGCGGGGGAGGGGGTCTGTGGCGGGCCATTGTTTTGATCGCAGCTGTGGGCGCGGTAAGCAGCCCTGCCGAAACCGCCCTGGCGACATCGCTCGGGGGTGGGGTGAAACGGAAATTCGCCCGGCTGGTCCATTATGTTACCAGTCTCGACCCGCTGTTACCGGTGGTTATTTTCGCCTTCGCCGCCGGTTTTTATCACAGCCGGGCCGGGGGAGGAATCGCTCCGGCTCTGGCGTGGACAGCGATCTCTGCGCTCACTGGCCTGGTGCTCGGGCTGCTGTTTTATTCTTACGCAAGGCACCGCCACAGCGAGAACGAACTGGCGATGATGATTATCGCTTTCACGGTTTTCAGTGGCGGGATAGCGGCGTACCTGAACCTTTCGAGCCTTTTTATCAATGTCGTTCTGGGAGTGGTTCTGGCCAACTTATTGCCCACCAGCGAGAGGATTTTCCGCGTGCTGGTTTCCCGGGAAAGGCCGATTCTGATCGTGCTCCTGGTTCTGGTGGGGGCGAACTGGATACCGTTTCCGCAGGGGCGGTTAGTCACTGTTGCAGTTCTTCTGGCAATCTACCTGGCGGCAAGAGTCCTGGGAAAGGTGGTCTCAGTTGCGGCGGCCCGGCCGTTTTTTCGTGAGGAACTCACCCAGGGGGGCTGGGCTGCCGGTCTGGCGCTTCTCGGCCAGGGCGGGATGAGTGTAGCGCTGATTGCCAACCACCAGCTTCTTTTCAGCGGCGCGGTCGATACCATGGCGGTCAGTGTCGTGCTTTGTGCGGTTGTGCTCTCCGAGGCTTTCAGTGCTTATGCGGCTCGCTACGTGCTTGCCGGGAATGATGATGAGGGCGGCTGATGAGCAGAGTATTCGGTTTGCTGGTTCTGGTCCTGTTGATGGGGCTTCTAATTTACCTGCCTGTGGATCCTGGGACAAGTGTCCCGCTGTCCATGCTGCTGGGTTTCCTTCTGCTGGTGGGGTTCGTCCTCGGCAAGATCGGAAACAAGATCGGCCTGCCGGGGATTACCGGCTACCTGCTGGCCGGGATGGCTCTGGGACCCTCCTGTTTCGGGATTCTGGACCGGAAATCTGTGGATGACCTGCAACTGATCAACAGCTTCGCCCTGGCCCTGATTGCGCTCACCGCAGGCGGTGAGGTCAGCCTGAGGAGAATATATAAACGGTTGAGGTCATTTTTGGCGGTAGCCTGCGGCCAGGTGCTGGTAACTTTTTGCGGAGTCCTGGTATCCATGACTTTGCTGCTCGGCCTTTTAGCAGAGGATTTTGTTGCCGGGGTGCCAGCCAGTTTCGTGGTGGGCTTACTATTTGCAGTGGTCGCGCTGGCCAACAGCCCGAGTTCCACAGTTGCGGTAATCGTAGAGACCGGGGCCAGAGGGAGAGTGAGCGAGATGGTTCTGGGAGTGACCATTGTCAAGGACCTGGTCGTGATCGTGGCCTTTGCTCTGGCAATGTCCATTGTCTTCACCCTTCTGGAATTCGGCAGCGGGGCAGGCAGTTCGCATTTCATGGCGAGTCTGGTCTGGGGGATCGGCAGTTCGATTTTCTGCGGTGTGCTGCTCGGTCTGGGTATTATCGCTTACATGGTATTTGTCAATGCGGAAATCCCGGTCTTTATCATCGCCTTGAGTTTTATCTCCTCCAAGCTTTCGAGCCTGCTGGGCCTTCACCCCTTGCTGGTCTGCATGGTCGCTGGCCTCGTGGTAAATAACCTGTCAAGCAGGGGCAGGGAATTCATTGAGGCGATCGAGAAGGGATCCCTGCCGGTTTACGTGGTCTTTTTCGCAATTGCCGGGGCAGACCTGGACCTTGGAGTAATTGCCGGAACCTGGGAGATAGTTCTTTTACTGGTGGCAAGCCGTTCGATTTTTACCTGGCTGGGGACCTGGGCCGGTTCTGTTGTCGGTGGGGAGGAACCTGTGGTGCGAGAAAACCTCTGGCTCGGGTTTTTCGCCCAGGCCGGGGTGACTCTGGGTATGGCGGTGATGGTGGCTGATACTTTCCCCGGCTGGGGAACTGCTTTCAAGAATGTCGTCGTGGGATCGATTGCGGTTTTCCAGTTGGCCGGGCCGGTGCTTTTCAAGTATTCCCTGGCCCGGGCGGGTGAGTTGCCCTCGCCGCTGAAAACTTCCACGCAATAAATACTCAAAGGCTTTACAAACACTTTCAGTACCATGATGCCATAGGTTCGACAAGGAGCCTGCCCGAAAGCTCCCAACACGGAAATTATACTTAGCGACTTAAATAACTGCGAATATTATAGAGTATGAAGAATATAAATTTTCTGACTCCATTTAAAATATCCAAGGAGTCAGAAGTCAGGAGTCAGGAGCCCCACAACCCCGCCCAAATACATCAAATCCTGAGCTTATGAGTGCCCAGCGGAATAAACCGGAATGGGGGAGAGATGTCGAGAACGTTGTGCTCTGATCTCCGGCGTTACGCGCCTTCCGGTTCTGACTCCTGACTACTGTCTCCTCAAA
>JAUVUV010000440.1 GCA_030604975.1 Candidatus Glassiibacteriota bacterium
AAAGAAGATAATCCCGGCCGTAGTGTGGCCGGGATTATTAAGATTGCTGGCTGTGCGGAAATTGTTTCCGGTGGCCTTCCGCATGGCTGGAAGGAGGGTTCAGACTTTTAGGCTTTCCAGGGACGCTCTCTGTTCAGGTCTCTTGATAGAATATCCTTTGCAAGGATTACATTTTCCCTGACCTGCCAATCGAACATGCCTACAACAGCGAAATCGGCGCCGTTGGCAAACACGTAGCGAAGGCCCTCGCGCGGATGGATCGCCCCTGCAGCCAGAGTCTTGAATGCGATCCAGGGCTTGTCCACGGTTTTCATGAACTCGATGGTTTCTTCCGGAGTAACGGCCCAGACATTATCGTGCTGGTCGGCTGTCTGGGCAGACCAGTAATTCTTGCTGTTCAGGGTTTTCATGTAAAAATCGGGTTTCAGACCTGCTTTCTCACTGGCCACAATTACCTCGAGCACGTGGCCACCGATCCCAGCGGGCAAACCATTTGATTTAATATAATCGATAGCCTCTCCGAGCGTGTCGACATGCCCGTCGCTGACCAGTTTGTCGCCGGCCGCACCCTGTACGTAAACCGCTGAAGCTCCGCTGTCGATTGCTTTCCGGATGGTTGATTTAACGTCCGTGGGTGTCGGGTAGCTCTCCGAGATCCATTGCATTTTCCCGCCCCGTTCCTTCCAGTATTTCTGGAAAAGCCTGATCGGATGATCCCGTGGATCGGCGATCACGGTATTTATCCCGTTCTCTTCAGATATTTGCAGGGTGTCGAGGATCTTTTGATCAGTATTGTAGCGCACTACCAGGGGTGAGACGTATATCAGGTCCCTGGCGTGGGCGTAGCCGCTGATCAGGTTTCCGCCGCAGATCAGCTTGCTCACCGTGAGGTTGCCGATCTTGCCTGTCTGCAGGCCTGCAACCGGGGGTTCAGTCTCTGGCTTTTCGGGCTTTTCCAACAGGGCTTTTTCCTCGCAGCTCAGGAACACCGAGGCTCCAGCGGCTCCGATTGCGGAGTTCCTGATAAATTTTCGGCGATTGATCTTTTCTGACATGGCATGCCTCCAGATAGACGCAGGTTGAGCTGGAGATAGAAGCGACAGAAGAATGTCTATTAGAGGATTGGGCAGATTTTGCCGAATTGTCAAGGATTATCAATGGGAAAGGATTCAAAGGGGCGCGATTATTTTATCCGGGCAGCCTTTTCTTTGAAAAATCTTCCCCTGAATTTCAACGCCACATTTACAAGGCTTATCAGGATGGGCACTTCCAGAAGCGGGCCGATAACCGCGCCTGCCGTAAACGATTTGGCACACCTCATCATCATTCCCTTAAGCGATAATGAACTTGGCTAGATTGGCCGGGTTAAAATAATAGAACAATTAAAATCACTGCTCAAAGTAAATTTTCGTTTTTAAGCAAATCTTAACCAGCATTAGCATCACCGGTACTTCTATTAGCACCCCTACTACAGTGGCAAGGGCTGCTCCTGAAGAAAGTCCAAAAATCATCGTGGCTGTAGCAATAGCAACTTCGAAATGGTTAGAAGCCCCAATCATAGCTGCTGGTGCCGCGTCCTCATATGAAAGCTTGATAATTTTTGCGGCAAGATATCCTATGCAGAACACAAGCATTGTCTGAATAAATAGCGGGATGGCAATCCAGACTATAGTCAATGGATTAGACAGAATAACTTCGCCTTTGAAACTGAATAGCAGTACAAGCGTTATCAGCAGCGCAATAATTGTAATTGGTGTAAGTATGTGCAGAAACTTCTCCTGAAACCACTCATTGCCTTTAGCAGCGATAATCCATATTCGAGAGATGTATCCGGCCACCAACGGCAATGCAACATAAATGGAAATGGAAAGCAATAAAGCTTGCCAGGGCACAGGGAGACGTCCAACACCTAGCAGAAAACCGCCAAGAACGCCATAAAGAAGTAACATTGTAAGAGAGTTAATAGCTACCATAACCAGTGTAAGGCCATCATTACCACGGGCGAGATTGCCCCAGACAAAAACCATTGCAGTGCATGGTGCAATGCCCAGGAGAATGGCTCCAGCCAGATAACTCCTCCATAACGGTACTTCCAGCATTTTTACACCTTCCTGCATAACTACAGTTCCTGCGCCATGAATTGCACCTACAGGCAGGTCAAGGCCGAATGGCATTTTCACAATGTCGGTAGCTTCGGGACCGATAAATCCTTTAAATATCACTCCGAGAAATAGTACGGCAATACCGTACATTGTGAATGGTTTGATCGCCCAGTTGACAAACAGGGTCAAGAAGACCGGTTTGCCACTTTTCCCAGCTTTAATGACCTCGCCGAAGTCAATTTTTACCATTATTGGATACATCATAAAGAAAAGGCATATGGCGATAGGGATAGAGACAACTGGAGCACCATTAACGAAGATAGCCATACCATCTAAACTCTTGGCTACTCCTGGAGCCAATTTACCGAGAAGGATACCGCCAATAATACAAAGCCCAACCCACAGGGTCAGATATCGCTCGAAAGCACTTTTCATTCTTCGTTCATTTGTGGGAGGCACTTCTGGAGTCATTTTTATTATCTCCTTATTTTTTTCAAACAATAAATTGTGAAGAGTTTGGACATACTTTTTTATTTCATCCCGCAGCCTGCCGGCACTGCAGGCTGCAGACTAAGCGAGGATCGGCGGACACTCTCGGAGGTCGATGCGGAAGTGTCGACTATAATGGTCAGCATTACATTGTCCCCAGCAAACTGGCAGTCGCTGTGGTCAATGCCAATGGCGGCAATACCAAGGCCCTACATGGCTACGACTACCTTTTTGTTCGTGTATCCAATAACCTAGTACCTCTTCAAGAGTTACGCGAAAGTTTTCTCAACCAGCACACGTGATTCATGAACAAGCCGCCG
>JAUVUV010000399.1 GCA_030604975.1 Candidatus Glassiibacteriota bacterium
ACAACAGGTTCTGCAGGGATATCGCCGCCCTGGATTACTGCTGTATCTGCGACCATGCCAATGGTGTGTTCAAAGAAATAAGAGAAAGTGCAATAAAGTTCACCGAACCCGGAAGGTTCCTCTCATTTTCCGGGTTCGAGGGATTGGCGGGTGATATCCCCGGCGGGGGGCATGTGAATTATTACTTTGTCGATGACCTGGTGGAATATGAAAACGTAATCGATCCGGCTGTGCAAAGAAAGCCGGCATACGAATCCAGAAGACAGTTGTGGGACAAGCTGCTCGCTTACGGAGAGAAAAAAGTTATCGCCGTGCCCCATAACCATAACCGCGGCGGCTGGGATGACATGGACTCGCCGGTGGTGCGGCTTGTGGAGATACACTCGGTGTGGGGTAATTCAGAATATACGGCGACCCCGGAGAAAGCCTATCTTTTCGGCCATACCACCTACCGCACCTTCCAACAGGCCCTGGAGGCCGGATTGAAAGTCGGATGTATCGCCGCTGGTGACGAGCACTCAGGCAGAGGCGGGACCGGCAGCTGGCTGCGGCATTTCAAATCCAATACAGCCGGGATTTCAGCCGCATATTCGAGTGAGCTGACAAAGAAGGCACTATTAAACGCCCTGTGGGACAGGCAGGTTTACGGCACCACAGGTGCAAGGATTATTGTCGATTTTTCTGTAAACGGGTATCCAATGGGAAGTGAGATTACAGTAAGCAGTCAGGCCGCGAAAAGGAAAGTCAGGCTCGAGGTTGAAGGCACTGACGATATAAAGTATGTTGCTGTTATCAAGAACAACGAGCAATGGTACAGGAAGGAAGGCAGCGGCAAAAGCATGAAAGTCGAGCTTTCGGATGCCAGCCCGGTCGCTGAGACCGATTTTTACTACGTGCGGGTGGTACAGCAGGACGGGCACATGGCCTGGTCCAGCCCGGTCTGGGTCAGTGTAAGATAATCCTGATAGCTCTGTCTTTCAAGCAGCAGCCCAACAAGACTTTTGATTTTGAAAAAACCGCTGGCGAGGAGATAGCCAAAAATGCCGAGCAGGAGACGCTGAAGGCAGTGGAATGGGGGGTGAGATGGGGGCTAATGGGCGAGTTCACTCATAGCGGTTCAGCGAAGCTGTACCGCTGTCAGGTGTAACGAAAGTTAGGCAAGCCGAATCAATGGCATGCCCACCGGTCTCACCTCCGCTCTGCCTGCCATGGAAATTACTTGTCTTCTACACGCTCCTTTATCAAAGCTCTCAGGTTACAGGACTACTCAAAGCCTGCTTTTTCTCAGACGAAAATAACACGGGCAATGGAAGCAGCCACAAAATTGAGCTCATTCCTTCAGCCCGCGGGCCTCGAAACCACGAACCCTGGCGTAATCCCTGGTAAACTCGGCAAGTTTTGAGTTCCACTCTTCCAGAGCGATCCGCTCGTACGGGGCGAGCATGTACTCGAGTCCCGGGCGGCGGTCGGCGAAATGGTCTTTAAGGTCATCCTGGATGTGCACGAATTTTCTGCCGCCCACGCTCCTGCCCTTTTCATACCGGCTTTTCTCCCAGACAGCCTTGAGGTTCTGCCACATCCGCTCCCGGTCGGTGAGGATCTGCGCCACCAGATTGTGCGCAGCTGTCAGACGGCCCACCGCGCGTTTCGGGTCGTTCTCGGCGTAAGCCTCTTTCGAGGCTTCAATGCACAGTTTCTCCACTTCTTTCAGGCCGAGCAGCATCTCGGTGAAATGTTTCTCGAAATGGGCGATTGACAGAAGCACCTCGAGGTTGTAGCGATTGCGGATACCGCGGTCAAGCCTGGCCTGAAGGGCATAGATCGCTTTCTCCAGCTCTGCTTTGACCCCGGGAGCCTTTTTCAGGATGTGAGCGTATTTTCTGTAGAAAGTCGGCTCCACGATCATGTACATGTCCCAGGAAAAGGGCATAAAAGGCGGGTCGAGCTTGAGGTCGATCCGGGTAGTGCTCATGTCCTTGCCCCAGGGATTGCCGTATGCTGGCGGCGCCTCAGTGGAGGGAGCTTTGTCCAGGCTGGATTCGAAAAAGCGCGCGGCTTGTTCCAGAGTGCGGTAGATTTCCACCATCCCGCCATGACCCGGGCCATAGAAAGTGTCCATGAAATCGGCCACGCTTTGCTCCACTGCAGGCACCTCCGGTGTCCAGGCGTACTGGGTCGCTGTGGCCCAGCCGAGCCAGAAACATTCCTCGTGAAGGCCGGAATCATCCCAGGCTGCGGCAAAGGAGCCGATAGGGTCGGCTCTCATCTCCAGTCCCCTGGTCACCGTTGTCGAGACGCCTCTCAATCGGCCCTCGGTTTGACGGCCACGGTAAAGAGTGGGGAAATAGTTGGGGAAAAGTTTTTCCCCACCCTGCATGGAACTGTAGGCAAGCTGCCGGATTCCAACCTTTGCCTCTTCACGCAGGAATTCCCTATCTGCGCCCATCACCCCGTCAATCAGGTCCGGCGGCAGCTGCGAGATATGTTTGGCCCGAAGGGGATACTCCACCCAGCAGAGCATTCTCCTGCCGCGCTGGGCAAGAAAGGCGTGCATCCGGTTGACATAATCCACCCAGGCCTGGCTGCGGTTCTCTTCATTGTATGGTTTCCTGCATTTGGCGCAGATACCCGCGAAATAAATTTCGTCTGTGGAAACGTGGAAATATTTCACTCCGGGCGTGGCCTCGATCATGTCCTGGTACATATCCTCGATCAGCCTCATGGCCTCCTCATCGCACATGCAGGCCTGGTAGTTGCTGCCGTCTGCGCGAAGGTGGGCGAACTGGTCGTGCTTGAGCACGTAGGCAAAGTGCGACGGAGACTGGATCACCGGCACGAGCTGGATGTGGCGCTCCAGGGCGTAGCGGGTGAGCTCCTGCATTTCCTCTTTGGTATATGCCCCCGGCACGCCGATTATCGGGTGGCTCGGGTACTCGTACTTGTCCTCCATCTCGAACCCGATACAGTTGACCTTGAAAAAGGCCAGCCAGTCCAGGAGCCGTTTCAGGGTTTTTATTCTTTTCTGGTGGTGCTTTGTGTCCCAGTGGATGAAGCGAAGCTGAAGGTCCGGCCAGTCGATGATCGATCCCGCAGGCACGGTGATATCCCCGTTGCCGTTGCGCCGCATAAGCTGCAAAAGGCTCTGCACACCGTAGAACAGGCCCT
>JAUVUV010000163.1 GCA_030604975.1 Candidatus Glassiibacteriota bacterium
ACTTCTACTGGACATAAAGCTCGATGTCTCAATCGAACTCGGACGGACGAAAATGCTGTTGCGCGATATCCTGGAACTCGGCCCGGGATCGGTGGTCGAGCTGGATAAAATGGCCGGAGAAACAGTCGACCTGCTGATCAATAACAAGAAACTCGCAAAGGGTGAGGTAGTGGTGGTCGATGAAAATTTCGGGGTGCGGATTACCCACCTGATCAGCATGCAAGAGAGAATCAAGATGCTGCGGACCGGCTGAGCTTTCCTAAAAATTATCCGCTGTCCCGGTTTTCAGAATAGAGGCAGACGGCATCGCATCCTTTATCTTTCACCCGGGATACAAACTGTTTGAGAAAGGCAAGTTGCGAGGAATTCGTATTGGATAAACTTTACCGGCTCTGGCCCCCTCTCTCCGGAACAATGCATTTCTTTTTAAATATCTGTGCCAGAACGAAAAGTCTCTGCCCGGGAAAAGTCTTCCCGGCTGCTTTTTTTCTGGCGGTGCTATGGGTTTTCCTCCCGGTCGCTGGCGTTTCCTATCCCTCGGTGAACGCTGATTCCACACCGGCTGAAAAAACAATCCTTGATTCTATTCCAGACTCCCTGCTTTCAGTGCAAAAGGGAAAATTTTTCACCTCCAGTGACAGTATTCTCAATAACCTCGCCCGTGCGGGTTCTACTCGGCCTTTGCAATTGTCGGATCGCAAACCGGAAAAGATCTGGAGCCTTCGTAACATCGGATACGTTTTGGCCGTCATCGGCCTGCTTATCCTTTTTCTGCACTTTCTTCGCAAGATTGTCAACCGGCCCATGGGTGCTTCGTTAATCGGTGAGCACTTTCAGGTATTGCAGCAATTTCATATGGGGCCCAAAAAAACCATTTCCCTGGTAAAAGTTTACAACCGGCTACTGCTTCTGGGAGTAACCGAGACAACGATTACTACCCTTCTGGAGATAACCGAGGAAGAGGAAGTTGATCAGATCCTTACCCGGCTTAGCGACTCCCGGAAAGGCCAGCAGACGAATTTCCGTGAAATTTACCAGAGCCTGCTCTCCCGATTCAAAAAGTGATTTTTCCCATCCCTGACTTCGTCCTCTGAGGGTCATTTCTTTTTACAGCCAGCAGAATTACAGCAAGCTATACTGTTTTAGGTGGTGGAAAAGGTGAAGGGGTGGTATATTGATATTTAACGCAGGGACTTTGAAAGAAAAGCCCTTGGGGGATTCCTTTTCGATACTTTTCTACGGTCAAGGGGAACAATTGATGGTCGACACCAACGCGACCTCTTTCGAATTAGCGAAAAGCCGGCCCGAGATCGCGTTTCTTCCCGTGGGAGCCTGCGAGCAGCATTTCGGGATTCTGCCGCTGAACACGGATATCAGGCAGAGCGAGAGGCTCGCCCGGGACATCGCTTCTGCTTTTAACAGCTATCTGCTGCCCCCGCTTCCCTTTGGCACTTCACTGGAAAACACTGGCGCCAGCGGTACGGTCACCCTGATGTCGTCCACCCTGGCCGCTGTGGTCAAGGATGTGGTGGAAAGCCTCTACCGGCAGGATTTCGAGTTCGTGGTGATCGTGAATTCTCACGGAGGAAATTTTGTTCTGCGGCCGGCTGTTCGAGAGATCAATTACCGCAATGAGGGGCGCAAGACAATATTTATCGATCCGTGGGAAATCGTTCCCGCCGCAAGCGTGGCCAAGATTTTCGGGGGGAAAAACGAGTTGCACTGTGGGGAGATCGAAACCTCGGTGATGCTTTATCTCGAACCGGACGTAGTGCGTACCGAACATATCGTCGACGGCGAACCGGATGCCATGAGAGTGGAACTCGACATGTTCTCCATTCCTGTTCTGACCGGGGGAAAACCCTGGGGCCAGGCCAGGAAAGCATCTGCTGCAAAGGGCCGCGCCTTTTATGAACTAATGATCCGCCACTCGGTCGAGTTTATTAAAAAGATTATCGAACGGCACAGAAAACATCCCTCCTATCACGGCTGAACTCAATGGCGTATCAGCGCTTTTCCAGGGAAAAATAGCCGTATTCCTCCAGAGTCCTGAAAAGTGTCATCAGCTTCTCCAACTTCGGAGTCTTGCCCTGTTCCTGGCCTGCCAGCCACTGGATCTGTAAGATACTGCGTTTGCCGTCCGACCAGAAAATCGGCGCGTTGTCATCGTAAGACCATGAACTGAAAGAGGCCAGATCCCTCTCTTTTTTAACTTTTTTCGGCACACGGCCCAATGAATACGAACCCCAGACCTTTCGCACCGGCACGATACTGTCGGCTTCGCGTTCAAGATCGCTTTTGGGCTCGAGTTTGAATCCAGGTCCCTCTGGCCGCGCCGATTCAGCAATGGCCTCAAGCCTCTCTTTGGTTGTTCTTATTTTCTCGGTCAACTTTTTGTTTTTCTCATCCTTTAGCACCAGATCGGTCAATGTTTCGAGCCGTCCGTGAAGTACGGGCTTCAGGTGCTGAAGGCGTTCGTCGAAAGAAACGCTGTCTCGGTGATCGGCTATCAGCTCAGCAAGTTCGGACAGTGTGTTGCGGAGAACCACATCCACCAGTTCTTCGGCAGATTTCGCTCCGCCGTTGGCAACCGTGTAAACGCCAGCTGCCAGAAGAGCACCGATTTCACCCATCACGGTTGTGTCCAGATTTTCCGGGCGGTCGCTGCTGGTGTGGTAGTGGCGGTCCCTCATGAAAATGATCGAGGGGCACGGGATGCCGATCATCGGGTCGGCAAGAAAATTATCGTTGATAATGAATTTCTGCTTTTCCCAGTGCCAGCGGGGATGATTTTTATATAGTTCGCCTACAAGGTCCAAAGTGAGGTCATCGATAAAATGAGGATTGCTGTGCGGTTCCATGAACACCTGAAGCCAGCTGTTACAGATTTCCTGTTTGGCCCCGACCATGTCCGGATTGAAGGCGCAGACCACCCGGTCGGTGATCTCAGGATTGGCGGTGATATGAGCCAGAAAACCGATCACCTCCCAGGAGCAGATAACCCTGATCGTGCGCTTGGGAGCTTCGAGTTCACCGCGGGAGACCATGTCGATTATCGAGCGGGCAACCTCAAGCGAGGCGCCAACTCCGGATGCGTTATCGTGCGCCCCGACCTCGTGAAGGTGCTGAATCAGCCAGATTTCCTTCTCCGGCTCGACAGTTCCGGGAATTACCCCGGTTGTCACGGGCAGGTAACTGTCATAAAGCTTGGTCTCGATCCTGGCGAAAGCCTCGACTTCACCCTGCTCTGCCAGCAGGCCGCGCAGCCAGTCGCCATTGGCCGGAGTTATCGAGAACGCCAGAATGTTTTCCCTGTTCTGGGGAAAGAGGAAGGCGTTGTGCCAGCGCACCAGATGCATGTTTTCCTCGCGTACACGGACATCCGGCCAGTAGGGTAACTCATCGCTGATAACACCCAGGGCACCTTTTTCGATAATCTTTTCTCTGAGCTTATAATCCAGCGGAACCTTGTGCTGAAAGAGTAGCTTGCCCTTGATAGCATCCTCAGTGTCCGCCCGGACTATTTTCGTGTTGACCCCCTCCGGTGGCGTGCTTCCGCACCAGAGCATCAGATTGCAGGGATCAGCCTGCCGGTCGGCGATCCGACGGGGCTTGCCTTTCGGGCCCTTGACATCGAGAATTCCGGAAATCGCATCCCACCCCTGGGGTCCCTCCCAGTCGGCGAAAAGGTTGGTTCCGGTGGTCTTGTATTTCAAGATTTCAACGTTGCTTAAGCCAATCTCCTCCATAATTGCCTTGGTGGTTTCCGCTGCACGGTGATATCCTGGGAAAGTGGATAGCCTGTCGTGTGCCCAGAACCGATAGATATATTCCAAAGCCCGTCCGCCTGAAGTTTCACCTCGCATCTTTTTCAGAATCTCTTTATGAAACATTTCGGCACCCTTCATAAACAGAGTTCGATTTGTATAAGAGGCAATTTGAACTGATAAGTAGAATCAAATTGACGAGTAACGAAAATTTGAATTAAAAAACAGGATCTGGAAAATTCTGTTTGCCTTTGTGTAAAGGAGAAAGGGGAATCAGAAACGGTCCAGGAGCATATCGGCTTGGCGCAACCGTTTTGAAAGCTCGCGGGCCAGGTAGCGTAGGAGTTTCACGCTCAGGTGAGGGAAATCGTTCAGCAGCCGGTGACCATCGAAAGCGAAAAGCTCGACCGCGGTGGCGGCCACAACTGTAGCCGAACGAGGCTGGTTGTCGAGCACAGCCATTTCGCCGAAAACCTCGCCAGGCCCGAGTTGCGCCAGAATCCTACCGCTGGCTTCCTTGCGAATGTCGACCTTGCCTTTCAGTATGGCGTAAAACTGTGTGCCGATGTCTCCCTCTTTAAAAATCTCGGCCCCTTTATCACATTTAACCCGCTCGGAACAGAATAGAAGCAGGGAGATTTCTTCAGGGGAAAATGAGGAAAAAAAGCTGTACTTCACAAGGCTGTTAACCAATTTCTTCTTTTTTACCCCGTCATATTTGGGAAGACTGGTTAACATTTTTTCCTCTTTCAATCTCGGGCCCATTTTTCGGACCGCTGGAGGGATTTAAGCTCAGCCAAACATTTTTATTAAGCTATCATTTATTTACATGCTTTGTCAACAATTATCAAGTTTTAATTGAAACCAAGTTTAGCGGAAAACCGTTAAAATTCTTGACAGAGCCAGGACGTAGCCTTAAAATATTTCATAAGTTACATCCCTTATCGCTCCCATTCCAAAATTCTCGCCAGGATAATTTATTTGAAGCTAATGTCCGTTAAAAGTATATATTATGCCATCGGGATTTTCTGGATATTCACGCCTGCGGCCGCGGATTCGAAGATTGTAGTTGAGGATTGCTCCACCTGCCACAGAACGATAACCCGCGAATGGCGCTCTTCGCTCCATGCACAGGCCTATATCTCCCCGGTTTTTTTGAAAAGAAAAGAAGAACTAAGTGATTCAGGGCAAAGCTCCTGTGCCTGCCATGCGCCGGATAACATCGCACCGGAATTTCTCGGCGCTGTTCCAGAAGAACGTGAAGACTCCCTTCACCTTGGAGTGGATTGCCTGGCCTGTCACATGGACAAAGACATGGTAGCCTGGTCCAGCGGGCAGCAACGCTATGCCCCGCACTTTACCAGGATGGATACAATGTACTCCCAGGGGCGTTTCTGCACTGGATGCCATGGCTGGGGAAAGGAATCCGGGTTCGATTGCCAGGAATGCCATATGCCCGAGCTAAGAGGGGCCAATAGCGACGGCCCGCATATCGAAAAAGTGACCGGGGCGACCCACCGCTCGCATAGCTGGCCGGGCTCGCGCAAACCGGAAATGCTTAGCCAAGGAGTAGTTCTCACAGCAATCCGGAACGGGAGAGAACTGAGCTTGAGTGTTACTAATGTTGTGGAGGCCCATACGTTTCCTGTTATTGACCGCCACCAGGCAGAAATTGTGGTTCTGCCCGAATCATCATTGAACCCCTTTTGGAGGCAATCTGTCAAACTTGTCCGCGACTCTACGGCAGAATACTCGGTAGAGCTGCGTGACGCCAACGCCCATGCACTTGTCGAGTTACGGTTTTATCCGGTTCCGGCTATCTGGCCGGACAGCTTTTACGTTCTGCACAAAGAAATGATTGACTGACTAGGCCTTATAGAGACAGAACCGACCAGAGTTATAAACCCAAAAGAGGACCTTGGAGGATACATGCGGCGCAGGGTTTTTATCAGCGCATGCGGAGTTGCCCTGATCGGCAGCTTGC
>JAUVUV010000525.1 GCA_030604975.1 Candidatus Glassiibacteriota bacterium
GAAGCAACAATACAGGTAACGATTTCAGGCAGAGAAGTGCCAATGGCTACAACAGTAAGACCAATGACCGCCTTGGAAGCTCCAAAGTAGCCTGCAATGAAAACAGCCGAATCGATCAAAAATTCACTTGCCAGGACAACGCCTCCAACCCCCCCGAAAAAGCGTAAGAACTGTACTGGCAGAGCCCCCTTTTTTGCATGTGATTCCAGTCCCTCACTATCATCTTCTTGAACCGCTTTAAGCTTTCTATTTCTATTCTCAGTTATAAACACGAAACCCAGGTAAGCGATTAAAATGGATAAAAGGATCAATCCTTCCCAGCGGTTGAGCACCCCATTCAGAGCCAGACCGAAGGCTAAGATATCAATTGCGATCAGAAAAAAACCGAACCGCTTCAGCGTTTTTTTCTCTACCCTGATAGCCGCTGGAGCTACCAGGATACCGAGAGCCAGAGCCAGGGCATCATCGACAATAACGGATCCGACCGCATTTCCCAGGGCAATTTCCGGATAACCCCTGATGGCTGCAAGTACGGATACGGTAAACTCAGGAGCAGTTGTGGCAAACCCAACCAGGATAATTCCTATTACTATTTTGGGTATCCTGAGCTGATAGGCTATACCTATTGATCCATTGACAAGGAAATCAGCGCTTTTGGAAAGAACAAAGAAGCTGGCGCCCAGAATCAGAACATGAACGATGATGTTGTCAGGTATAATAGACATAGAGGATGCTTTTATTGGTTTTGTTTGAAGATTAAATTCGCGTTACAGGATCCAAAGGATTCTAACTCTTCCAATTTATGCGCATAACCGGACCTGCCCATCAGGCCATAGGCAAAATGCTTTCCTTCCTCCACCCCGGGCTGATCTAAAGGATTGATTCGGAATAAAGCCCCGGCAGTTAGGGTTTGCACCTCCAGCAAGTAAAAAAACTCCCCGACTGCCTCCGCAGTTACCTCGGGAAATGTAATGCTTGCAATCGGTCTTCCCTCCTTTGCCAGGGCAACTTCAGTTGCCCGTTCTTCAGCAGAAAAGAGCTCATTAAGGCTGTGAGCGCCTAAATAAGCAACAGCCTCAATCTCATCATAGGCGCCTGGAATCTCGACATCCTGGCTGAACTTCTCGACCTTTAAAAAAGTATATATCTTGTCATCAGGACCTTCCTTATAGAGCTGAAGCTGGGAATGCTGATCCGTAACGCCCAGGGCCTTGACCGGTGTGGGACCTACCCGGATTACGGCGCCATCAAGATCTATTCTTTTTCCCAGGCTCTCTGCCCACAGCTGAGCGTACCAATCTGCACAATGGAGCAGTTTATCCGCATAGGCAAACATGACTGAAATATTACGGCCCCCCGTATAGCCCAGATAATGAAGCACTGCTCCAAGATAGGCCGGGTTTTCGAAAAGCTCTGATTTCGATACTCTCCGGTCCATTTTAGCTGCGCCGGCAAGGAGAGCCCCGATATCAATCCCAAGCAGTGCTGCAGGAAGTAAGCCTACAGGAGTCAGTACCGAGAATCTGCCTCCCACTCCATCGGGGACTGAAAAGCTTAGCAATCCTTCCTGTTCTGCAATCTTACGCAGCGCCCCCTTCTCTTTACCCGTGGTTACGATCATTCTCTCCCGAAAGCCATCTTCTTTTAAAGAATCAATAAGCCACTGTCTAAAGATAAGGAAACCGGCCATGGTTTCTGCAGTGCTGCCCGATTTGGTAATCACATTCACCACAGTCTCAGAGGGTTTAAGATGTTTTAAAAGTGAAGATACTCTTTCCGGATCGATATTATCCACTATATACAGAAAAGGCCCGCCTTCACTCCAGCAGTATGGGCTTCTCAAAGCGGAATTGAGCGCC
>JAUVUV010000162.1 GCA_030604975.1 Candidatus Glassiibacteriota bacterium
GCCGAAACTACGGCGTGCTCACCGGAGGAACCTATTTTTACGAGATAGGCCGCGGCGTGGACCAGGCCAATATCTGGGGTGATTTTTATTATTTGGAGGCGTTGATGAGGTGGGAGAATTGAAAGATTTATTAATGATGAGATCAATATGGTATAATTATATTGAGAGAATATCATCGTAGGGACACGGCACGCCATGTCCCTACTGCTATCAACTCGTCGCGGCCAGCTTGCCGGCACGGGCCAGGCCCTCCTCCAGCAGACTCACATCCTCCTCTATCATATTTTGCTTCTCAGCCGTATAAACCCCCACGCAGACCGCATCCGTATCCCGCATCCGGCTCACTGCAAAGTCGAATGCCTCTTTCGGGTCGTTGCGGCCGGCGGCCATGATCTTGTAGTGGATCACCGGCTTGGGGATTTCCTGGATCAGCTCTGTGATGACATCCCGGTGCCTGTTATCGTAGATCTCCTCCAGGCCCGACACATGCAGCGGGTTCTTGTCGCGGGGGATCGGGTTGTAGTAGGAGCATAGAAAATAGTCCACTGGCAGATTCTCCATGGCCCATCTGATCACCTCGATCCTGTGCCCGGCAACTCCGGCCGGCATGCCAGCTTTTTTTATCTGCTCCACCACCGGGATCGACTCTTCCAGCCTGCCCTGGGTGTAAAGCCAGTCCATCCACCCGCCGTGCACGTGGCAGGCAGCCGCCTCTGCCTTTATCGCCCGATCCACGCACATTGCCTGCGGGCCTACCTCCGGGCAGGTCTGGGCGAACCACTGCAGGCTGCCGCCCTCGTCGCGGAATTCGAGAAGGAAACGCAGCACATGGTTGTCCGTGCGCGCGATCAAGGTGTTCACTCCCAGACTCTCGGCCTGGCGAAGGGTTTCCTTTATCCGCTCCGTCTTGTAATAGCGTATCATCACCAGGTCCATGTCCGGGCTCTGATGAGAAAACCCGCTGAAAGGGTTGCTCCCGAGGATAAACCGGCTCACTTTCAGATCCCCGAATCTCACGTAATCCATACTCCTATCCCCTTAAATTTCTTGTTCGACCTGTCACTCCATTTTAACCAATTTTCTTTCTCAATCATGGCCCTGCATCGTAGAGCACTACATCATCCACCAGCAGCTCGACTTGCTCACCCCGCGCGGGCCAGGCCAGGAAAAAGATATCGTCCACCAGGCTGCCGGGTTCAAACGGTGTCTGGTTGCCGTCGTTCTTTATCCCATTCGCGGTGAAATCCAGTGTTGCCCTATGCCAGGACTCCTGCACGGGATTTTCGAGCACGATATGGCGGTTGTCGCGGTCGGTTAGATCGAAAATCATTGCCTGAACCCTGGCGGCGCCCTCGACATAATAACGGAACCGTATCTTAGTAGTAGCTCCCACCGCCTGCGGAGGGTCGATGATCAGCCTGATCCGCTTGAACTGCTCGCCCTCTTTCTGTAAGGCGCGGCACACTCCCCAGTCGTTTTCCAGGTGATCGCCCCTGCGCAAGATCTGGTAATCGGTATGGGTCCAGGGATGATATTCCTCCACCGGATCGAATCCCAGCACAGAGATAACCCGCCTGGGGAACGGTTCCTCTGCGATGGGAGCATCCTCGTTATCGTTCGAGAATAAGATCACGTCGTCCACAACCAGCTCACACTCTTCCGCTTTGCCCTCTGGTTCGGTCACAATCACCAGATCGTTCATCCGCTCACCCGCCTTGACCGGCCTTCCACCTGCCCGGCTGAAATCTACTGTGGCCTCGGACCATTCGCTCTCGGTGAGGCCGGTAACCCGGACCGTGTGGACCTCATTCCGGTCCAGGTTGAAAAGCTGCAATGTGAGCGAACGCGCGCCTTTCAGGAAATACCTGAAATACACCAGGTTCTTTTCGCCCATCCGCGGATATGAAACCGGCTTGATCGCCAGGTATTTTCGGCTGACCCCGGTTCCCATGGGCCTGGCTCTCAGCGCTACCCGGTTGCCCGGGTAGGCCGGGATGTTGGCTGTCTCCGGATGCCCGATCCAGACCACGTCTTTGCGCAAGAGCTCGAAATCGCAAGCCCCCCAGATCCGCTGAGGGAAATGCGCGGGGCGGCCCGCTGCTGCCCGGCTGGGAATGTCATCATCGCTTTTCCTCCCTCCCGGCGCAGAGCAGGCAAAAAGAACCAGAATCAGTATTGAGAAGACAAGATGAGCAGATTTCATTGATTCTCCCGCTGGTATGAGATTATCGCTCTGGTTCAAGAAGCACCGAGTACCAGCTCAAGGTTGCGGCCCGGGAAGGCCTCGTAGGGCCCGTAGACTTTGCCTTTATGGAAAACTTCGATCTGGTGGGATTCGCCACTGAGGTCGCTGAACATGAAACGGCCGTGCTTGTCGCTCTGGGTGGGAAGCCAGCCGTCGAGCATCACCAGCCCACCGGTGATCACATTACCCCGGCCGTCACTGAGCCTGCCGGCGATATGGCTGTGTGCGCTCTCCGGCTTCCAGCCGAAATAGCGGCAAAGCCCCGCAAAAACAGCATACGCCTGGACTCTTCGATAAGCCTGGTCATTGAGCAGCCTTTCGGCAACCGGGTCGGCAACAGAGGCAGCGCGCACCCAGACAGCCGGGCAGCTTACCTGTTGAATGATCCTCTCATAACCGGCCACTGCGCCGCGGAAAGGCCTGCCGGCGAATCCTCTCAAACTGCTGGCGATCTCATTCGCAAGCCTCCTGCCGTCAGTGCTGGTTGGATAATGCTGGACAACCGTGGCTGGCGACTGAGAATTCTTGGCTTGCTTTCCCCTGTGTGAAATCGAAACCAGGACATCGCCGCGGAAACTTTCTGCCCGGGCCACCCTCTCCCAGACATTGGGAGATTCCCCTGCACGGCGGGTGTAAAAGACATTCGCTCCGGCACGCTTGAGGTAGTCGCCCAGAAAGTGCGCCACCGCCAGGTTAAGATCTGCCTCCCGCACCCCCTCAACCCCGATTTCACCCGGCTCGGCCAGGCCGCCCTGGGGATCGATCACTATCCTGCGGCCAAGAAGGGCGCCGCCGAGAACCGGCTGCATACTTACCTGCACAATCTGTGATTCACCCCGGAGAATCCGGACATTTTTCACTTCAGGCCGATAGCCACTGCGTTCCAATCTCACCCGGTATTCCCCCTCATCCAGCCCCTCCAGGGTGAGGATGCCGTCTGTTCCCGTGATGAATAGCCCGAGGCCCGGGATTTGGGCCTTCAGCCGGGCAATGCTTTGTTCAGTAAGTGCGTCCTCGGCCTGGATTACGAGAATGCTTTTGGACGGTTTTTCCAGGGGAATGGTCAGCTCAGCAGAAACGTTGCCACAGGAAACTTGCGCCGTAAGGGCGCGGTTGGCTGCAGGTGTTACAGTTACCGACGCTCTGCCGCTGCGTGTCGGCACAGTGCGGGTCTCAAGGTTAGGATCGGAGAAGATGAAAAGCACTTCTGTACTGTCACAGATCGGGCGGCCCCATATATCTGCGGCCACAGCGGTCAGGCGCACCGGAGTGCGGCCATCCAGGGGGATCGTTCTGAGGCTGGATGTCACCCCGAGATATGCCGGGGGCACAGCCACCGCGAAAGAAAGGTTTCCCTCACGGGCCGCGTTGCCCCGGAGGTTGCGCACCCGGACAGATACCCGATGCCTGCCATTGGTCAGCGGCTCGGCCGGTCTGGCGCGCAGGCTGCCCGAAGCCGGGTCGTAGTTCACCGCCAGTTCGGCTCCGTCTATTGCAACCTCGAGCTGCTGTGGATCAATGCCGAGCCCGGTTGACTCATCGTAAACGCGCGCCTCCACCAGAGGCCAGGCGTCCTGGACGGGTTGTGCGCCTTGCACGCGAAAATCCTCGATCACCGGCACCCCGCCGCTCAGATAATCGACAATCCCGAGAAGGTAGGCATAGGCCTCGATCCGTACTGCCGCCTCACCGCGAAGTTTTTTCTCTGTTCCCCGGTGGCTCAGGTAGCTCGCCTCACCGAGCACTGCCGGATGGCGGTTACTGCGCAGCACGAAATAGTTGCCTGGCAGGATCGAGTTCCTGGGCAGGTCTACATTGAGAGTAAGCTGGCGGTGAAGGTAGCGCGCAAGGTCCAGGGAGGGGCCTTCGTCACCCATCTTGTAGTAGGTTTCGGTAGCGTTATAGCGGTCGTTTGGCACGCCGAGGCTGTTGTGATGGATCGAGAGGAAGATATCCGCATCCCGGTGAGCATCGGCTGTGTCGGTTCGCGCCGTGAGGTCTGCCCGCAGCGGGCCTTTTTCGCCCTCAGCCAGCAGATCTCTGTCTGTATCCCGGGTGAGAACCACCCTTACCCCGTAGCCTTGCAGAAGGTCCCTGAGGATCAGGGCCACTCTCAGGTTGACTTCCTTTTCAGTCAGGCCGCCCGGCCCTACAGCCCCTGTGTAAATCCCTCCGTGGCCCGGGTCGATCACGATTTTCTTGCCCATCAGTACCGAGAAATCCACACCCTCATAGATCAGGCCACGGCCGCCATAGCCGGCGGGGTCCGCGCCGAAACGCAAAGCAGCGCATCCGGGATGAAAAACAAGGGAGACCAGAGCGAGAAAAGCAAGAATGTATTTTCGCCCCACGAGCTTCTGCATGAGCATCCTTTTCAAGGAATGAGTATTTACGGATATCGAATAATTGACTTAAATTAAACTGCAGCAAATATATCCGCAAGAGATGGATTGAGAAAAAAGAGTTCTCTCAGTATATTCAATCTCTGAATGTTTGCATCAACCAACCCGGATTATTCATGAAACCCAGACCTTGACAGGGCTAATCACTTATTTTTCAGTTTTTTATCAGCCACCGAGGGAGGGGGCGGCGGCTGTGCGACCCAAGTCGCACAGACCGTTGCGCAAGCGCAACGGCGCGCCTTTCATGCGCCCGCCGCCCCCAGGTCCAGGGAAACATAAAATCTTACTAATTTATGAATAATCCAACCTAAAGTACGACCATCTGAGAACTGAAATACTGGTGTCAAATGACAGGCAGGAACAATCACAGGAAATCACAACTGGTCGAAACAGTGAAAGAACACCGCTGGGCATTGGCTATTCTGGCTGCCTCACTTGCTATTCGGGTCGGCTTCGTGCTTTCCATGCGGGGCCATGCCCTGTTCGAGCCCCTTCTGCCCGGCTACGACATGACCGTTTTCCATGAATGGGCGAAACGGATCGCCGACGGCGAACTCTCCCAGGGCCGGGCGTTCTACCAGGCACCTCTTTACCCGTATCTTCTGGGAGCGCTTTATGCCCTGGCAGGCCCCAACGTGCTGGTTGCCAAACTCGCGCAGGCAACGGTCGGAACTCTGAGCATCGGGCTTGTTTACCTGCTGGGATATCGCCTTTTCGACCGGAAAGTAGCCCTCGTGGCAGCCGGCCTGACAGCGCTGACACCGATTTTCCCGTTCTACGAAACTTTTCTTCTGAGAACCACGCTGGTTACTTTCCTCAACCTGGCCTTGCTTCTCACTTTCGCCTATTTCAACCCTGGCCGGCCTCTGGCCTGGGCTGCGGCAAGCGGGGTGATCCTGGGAATAGCCGCTCTCGGCCGGGCGAATATCCTGGTCATGTTGCCTGTGGGGATAGTCTGGATTTGGCGTCTTCTCGAAGGACAGGCCAGGTTGATCCGTCTCCGGGCAGCCACTATGTTCGTGCTGGTCACCTTCATTGCCATCAGCCCGGCCAGCCTGCACAATATCCTGATCGGAAAGCAGTGGGCCCTGGTTTCGACCAACCTGA
>JAUVUV010000199.1 GCA_030604975.1 Candidatus Glassiibacteriota bacterium
GGGAAATAAGCAAAATACGTGCCTGTTTTGATAAATTGATTCGTTTTCCCGAGTTCCAACAGGAGGGAAACAGAGGGTTGGTAGAAGATAAAACGTTAAAAGCCAATATATTAGAATGAAACAATGATCAGACTAATAAGATTCGAGCTATCATGCTTTTGACAAAAAAATAAACTTATCAATTATTATTTGAGTTACAATAAATAGAAATTTTTACCTGCGTACTGGAGAAAATTAAACATGATAATTTGATAATCGTAATAATAAAGTAAGAAGACAGGAGGCTTGTATGCAGAGCAATTTTGGGTGAATCCGACAGAACTGATAAAATAGTCGTCGCCGAAAAATCAGGAACCAGCCACGAAGTCCAATAAACAACGTTCTGTTGGGTAAGGAAACCTTAACAGACGATCATGGAGGATAGAGATGAGTCTAACCCTCAACACAAATGTTGCGGCTATCAATGCACGAAGAAACCTGTTGATCAACAGCCGCAATCTCGGTAAATCCATGGAAAAACTCGCTTCGGGTTTTCGGATCAACCGTGCGGCAGATGATGCGGCCGGATTGAGCATAGCGGAGAACTTACGGGCGCAGGTTATCGGTTTGGGTCGTGCAGTAGCAAACTCGCAGGACGCAATCTCACTGATCCAGACTGCTGAGGGCGGCCTGAACGAGACGCACAACGTGTTACAGCGTGTTCGTTTCCTGGCGGTTCAGTCAGCCAACGGCGTGCTGACCAGCCGGGACCGCAGAGCTATCCAGGACGAGGTTTCACAGCTGATCGATGAAGTGGATCGTATATCTGCAACCACTATCTTTAACAGTATAAATTTGCTCAACGGTAATGTCGGAGCCCTGGTGAGCACCGATGATCCGGTAAACAGCATCCAGGGCCTGGTAGTCGGCAACGTGGGTATGGGCGGCACATTTTCGGTTGCTGTCAGCGCGATTTCTGTTGGTGAACTCCAGGTTAAGAACTCCGAGCTTTTCGTGACGATCAAGGAGAACGGCGACCCGATCGATGCCACTGCCAACACCCAGTTGCAGTCGATCAGCCGCTTCCAGGATTTCGGCGTGTTCACCGGCGGTATCGATTCGGTGACCATGACTCTCAGTTCCGATGGCAGCAGCCGGGTGGCCGAGGTCCAGGTATTCGCCACCGACACTCTTGGCGAACTGTCCAGGAAAATGTCGCTGGCGATTAACGATCCCGGTGTAGTTCATGACCTCGGCTTGGCAGCGACTATCTCCGACGGGGCCACCCTGGTCTCAATCGGTAGTGTCGGTCTGGCGCCGGCTGGTGGTGGAATAGGCGCCACGAGTATCGTGGTTACAACGCCGGAACCCGGGCGGAACATGGTTTTCGGTGGTGAATCCTCCATCCTGTCAGCTCTTGGATTTAATGAAATCCAGACCTCCGTGTTCCCGATCTTCTCGATCACAGTGATGGATATCGGCGAAGGCACAATCCCGAACAGGAGCGCCAAGGTCTATGGCGACAGGGCTACAGGACTAATCCAGGGCGTGAACCTGCGCTTCAGGGCCACCCTGGACATCAGTATCAGCGCAGTTGATAAGACCACGATCCAGGCCTACCAGGTGTCCAAGGTAGTTAACAACAGCCTTGCAGGCCCCGACGGTTTTGTCGTGCAGGTTTCACCGCGGCCGCTGTCTTTCCAGATCGGCCCGAACCATGGTAACTTCCTTAATACTCAGATAGGGGATATGTCTGCTCAAAGTCTGGGAATCGACGGGCTCAACGTTTCCGATCAGTTCATCGCCCAGGAGTCGATCAAGTCGATCGACGTGGCGATCAGCCAGGTGTCGAAACAGCGCGCTGAACTCGGTGCTGTGCAGAACCGCCTGGAAAGCACGATCGCCAACCTGAACGTGGCCGGTGAGAACCTGGCCGCCTCCGAGAGCCAGATCCGCGACCTCGACTTCTCGAATGAGGTGATCAATTTCACGGCGTCGCAGATTCTGACCTCCTCGGCCACGAACTTCCTGTCGCAGGCGAATGCTTTGGGACAGAATGTTCTGACACTGCTGAGATAATAACTTGGCGATGAACTCGATAACGGAAGTTGAGCTTAATAAATGTTAGAAGTCGATTACATGTTATATGGGCATTAACTAATAAAAGCCGGCTCCGGAAGGCGCAATGCGCGCTTTCCGGGGATCGGCTTTTTAGTTTATTTTGACCCGTTATTCTCATTTTAAGAAAAAAAAGGGCTTTTGAAGCTGTAACTTCAAAAGCCCCGCACCACGCACTTCCGCGAAGAAGCATCTTGAAGCCACAGGGGCATTCAAGATAAGGGTGCGATTTCTGTTTGTGCAATTTATGTTCCACAAACCACTCCGGCTGATGTCGGAGTGGTTTTTTTATTTTCAAATGCCCTTCCCTTTTGGTATTTCATTCAAAGGCCGCAAAGGCAAATAATATCTCAAATAGCCGCCATCTGTATACCTCCCGCAGGTTTGAGCCGCCGTTCGTTACCCTCTTTGAAAAGGATTTAGCTCCATATTTAAACCGCTCGGATCGACTATTGTCGCCAAAAGTGAATTACCCTTACACTATAGAGAAAAATTTTCCACCTTCTGAAGCAACATTTACCCGGATAGTAATTTCCCAATCAGTGTATAAAATAATTCTAAAGATTGTTATTTCAGGTGCCGATAATATAAGCAGATTTTTCATCCACAGTTTAATACTGGGCGTTACACCTCAAGGGAAACTGTAATTTCCCCCGAGGTGGGGACTTACAATTTATCCGCGAAGAAGGCTCTTGAAAATTGGGGACAGTTAAGGGATGTGCCTCTTCAAAAACGGCAGATTCACCCCTTCAATTCTTCTCAATTCATCCATTCCCCAGTTCAAGAATATCTTCCTCGCAATAATTAATATTTTCCGAATTATCTGAATGAGTTTTTCGGGCATTTTGCCTGGTTTTCGCTGATAGAACACCGGCAAGAGAATTTTAGTCTGTTCAGTATTGCCCGGACACATCAGCAGCTGCAACTGCCGTGTCCGGTGGGGAAATCCGCGAAGAAGCATTACGGGGGTTACTTCCTAAGGCGGCAAGGCCGCATGCACTTGGCCGTCCACACATTTTCTGCGGTCTTGCTGCCCGCAATACAACCCCACCTGTAATTTTCTTCGCCTATTTCCCTTTCCAAAAAATTACAACATTGGTTCGATGTATTAGCCGCGCATTTTCTAATGAGGGTTAAATCTTCTCCCCCTGCTCTCCAAAAGTTATATGGTCGCCGCTGTATGGCTTTGCGCCGGGGGAGGAGAAAAATTTTCAGGATCCGGCCGCTTGGAATCGCGACCCTTTCTTCCCACCATCCAAGCGTTATCTGGTCGCCGCCGTATAGCCTTGAGAGGGAAGAAAATAATTCCGGCGGCCGTATCCTGAAACACATAAAAATCCTCTCAAACTTTAGCCACTGAAATCATGAGGAGTGGAAAGGAAACCGAAATCCGACTTAAAAGGAGGAATGGATGCCCGGATTATCGATAAACACTAACATACCAGCGATTCTGGCACGTCGCCAGATGGGAATTGCGGGCAAACGGATGACCAAATCCCTCGAACGTCTCTCGAGTGGTCTGCGCATTAACCGCGCTACGGATGATGCGGCGGGGCTTTCTATCGCCGAAAACCTGCGCGCACAGGTAGTTGGCCTGGACCGCGCGATAACTAATGCACAGGAGGGGATTTCCCTGATTCAGACCGCTGAAGGGGCTCTTTCAGAGGGTACCAACATTCTGCAGAGAATCCGCGAACTGTCTGTGCAGGCTGCAAACGGGACCCTCACCAGCCTGGACCGCCTGGCTATCCAGAACGAGGTCAACCAGTTGATCGACGAGCTGGACCGGATAGCTGAAACCACCGAGTTTAACTCGATCAAGCTGCTCAACGGCAACGTAGGTGCCCTCGTGAGCACCAGCGATCCGAACAACCTGAACGGTATCGTGGTTGGGGATGCAGGTACCGGCGGAGTTTTTTCGATCACTGTCAGCGCCCAGGACCTTGGACGCCTTCAGGTGCAAACCTCGGAGGTTTTCGTTACCATTGACCCGAACGGCAACGTGGCCAACGCAACAGCCAACACCCAGCTTCAGTCGATAAGCCGTTTCCAGGATTTCGGGGTTTTCGGCTCTGGAGTGGACAGCGTAACGATCAAGCTGGGTAGCGATATTTCAACCAACGTTGTTGACGTGACTCTTTTCCGCACAGACGCTCTTCAGGATGTAGCCCAGCGCATCTCCCTGGCCATTAACGACCCAACTACCTCAAAGGATCTCGGCCTGGGAGGAACCCAGGCGGCTGGGGACCAGCTTGTGGGAGTCGCCTCCAACGTGGGTACTGAAAATGCCACCGAAGTTTATATCGTCACACCCGAACCTGGACGACAGATAACTTTCGGCGGAGACGCTTCGGCGCTTTCCGCTTTCGGTTTTTCCGAAATTCAGGATGCCAAAAGCCCGATTTTCTCTCTCACTGTCACAAACATCGGCGCAGACGGAGGTCCCTCGACCCAGAAAAGTCTCAATGTCAGCGGGGACAGGGCACGCGGCATGATCGACGGTGTGGATCTCTCCTTCCGCACCAACCTGGATATCTCGATTGGCGGCACGACCCAGCTCGCCGGTTTCAGCGTGGTGAAACCTCTGTCGATCGCCGGAAGCAGCGCGTTCGTACTTCAGGTCGCTCCACGTCCGCTCACTTTCCATATCGGTTCAGGCGCGGGCCAGACCCTTTCCACCCAGATTAATACCATGAGTTCCAAGGCTCTTCAGGTGGACAAGATTAACCTGACCGACCAGGATCTGGCCAGCCAGGCGATCCGTGTGGTGGACAACGCGCTCAACACTGTTTCCGCCCAGCGGAGCACTCTGGGAGCAGTAGCAAACCGGCTGGAAAGCACGATCTCCAACCTGGAGGTCGCAAGCCAGAACCTTCGGGCCAGCGAATCCCAGATCCGGGACCTGGATTACTCGGAAGAGATAATCGAGTTTGTCACGGCTCAAATTCTCAACGCCTCGGCAACGAGTTTCCTGCGCCAGGCAAACGA
>JAUVUV010000134.1 GCA_030604975.1 Candidatus Glassiibacteriota bacterium
GGTGCGGTTCCTTTGCGGTAAGGATAGATAACGGTCAGGAAGCGCATTTTATTACGTGGCTCTGCATTCGTGATCCAGATATTGTGGGTCACCTTGTCGGGATAGGGGCCGGTGTAATTATTGTCGTAATTTTCTATCGGCTTGACCCAGCCGGTGTAGTCTTCACCGGTCAGAGGATTGATTAGGCCCTGTTCTTTTTTCCGGTCTTCGAACTCGAGGAGTGCCTCCCTGCCGATAATCTGAACCACCGTGGTAACATCCTCGATAGTGTATGAAAACCGCTGCCGGCCGGGCTCCCATTCCAGCGGCACGTCCTGAAGGACGTGATACAGCCAGCTGAACAGGCTGCCGCCAGCCTTTTTGTCTGAGACCTCGAGATCGTCCAGCATCACATAGTAGCGTCCGTCCACGAACAGCACGTGCCTGTCCGCCCGGCTCAGGTAGGAGAGATCCCGCTCATCATAAGGGTTGTTTTCGCCGTCGCCGAGAAAGCCCCAGAAATCCCTGTAACGGTAGGGGTACTGAACATAAGCCTTGGCCGCTTCGCCCTTGAAATATACCGTACCCCCGCGTTCAGCAAAACGCGCGATGCGGGCGATATATGGATTGTATAGTTTCAAGCGAAAATTTTTCATCGAGGTGTGGTTGGGCTGCGCCTGTCCCAGACCGTCCACCAGGACGACATTCTGGCTCATCGAGTGCATGGCATGGCGGTCGCCGTTCTGGGTGCTGCCGCCGGCGTGGGTGATGTTCTGTCCGTAAGCGTAAAGCTGAAAGTTGTTGTCGCTGAACATCGAGTGGTTGTAGGCTCCGCGTGGGCGGGCGTGGAAAGTTATCCCCACGTTGTTTGCGTAATTTTCCAGTGCTCCAGGATAAAAATTACTCGCCGATACCCAGCCGCCGTAAGGAAACAGCCTCGCTCCGTGCGGTTCTTTTTCGTCTTTCCGCGGTTCGGGATAGTACAGCGGCAGGGCATATTCAATCCAATGGCGGGAATAGCGGCGGTGAAGGTTCCAGCCGAGAGTTTTCTGGCGGCTGGTCGCATCCTCCCAGCTCTTTAAGAAATGGCCGTTTGCGGTCAAGTAAGCCAGCTTACGAAAAGAAGCCATCTGGTTGTTCAGATAATAAGGCTCCATAATCCCGATGTTACCGAAAGAGAGGTGCGGCAAGCCGAGAACTGCCACACGGGAGAAGAAATCCCCGATAGAGGATAGGAAGGGATTGCGGCCGAGGCTGGCATCCTCGAGCGTCATGTCATAATAGCAGGTGGCGAATATCATCCACTTGAACTTGGAAAGGCCGTACCCGGGACCTTCATTCCAGGCATCCTCAGGGCCGAAAATGTTGTTCACCCCGGTGAGGAAATGGACAGCCAGCTCATACGTGGTGCGAAAAATTCCACCTTCCTCGTAGGCGGCAAGCCCTGCCGGCAGAGTATAGTTGATGTTTTCGTACGGGTGGCTCGAGCCGGCGACTGCAATACTGTGAGGGGTGACCCGGCTGCCTCCATTTCTTCTCCAGGAGTAGTTATTGACGATATGATCGACTCGCCAGCGCAGTCCTTCGAGCACTGTCTTTCTCTGCTCCGGGGTCAGTACGTGATAGAACCAGTCGTAAAAGAGCGAGAGGTACTCGTTGAGTGAAACGTTGTCCGGGCTTCCGCCCATGCCCTCGGGACGGGACCCGCCTTCAGTGCCCCAGGAAGCAACGGTGACCAGATGATCGACCACGGCGAGGAAGCGGTCGTCTCCGGTGAGCACCCAGGCGAAAGCCATGTTCATCAGCCGGTCGATCATCTGCAGGTAGGGCGCGTCTGTGCCGTCAGGGTCGAGCCAGGGCGGGATGTCCCGGTAGATTTCACGCAATCGTCCCTCGGGGACGTCATCATGGGCGGGAAAGCGTTTGAACCAGTCGGCCTTGAGGTCGCTTTCCGCGTTGTCAACGGTCTTGCGGTAAATCCTGCGGCTGTGGGGATTGGTCTCGGCCAGCCCGCGCAGGGCCTTGATGCGGTCGGCGGTATAGATGATCCGTGGGTGTTCTTCCAGGGCGAATGGAGGACGCGACAGGCTTGAGCGGTCCCAGTCCACTGCCTCTGTTGCCACGGTAAAGTTTCTCGTTTCTTGCCATTCCAGGCTTTTCTGGTCTTCGGGATCGTAGTAGCCCACTCGCCAGTAGAGTTTTCTGCCCGCAGGCAGGGAAGCAATAGTGTTGTAGAAGTTGAAGGGGGTTTCTTCCACGTCCAGCAGGAGGTCTTTGAAGGCGGGGTCTGAGGCGATCTGGAAACTGTATTTTCTCACCGGCAGTTTGGTCCGTTCGTCTCCCTCTTCCAGCATAATCGTGGGTTCGTACGGCCAACTGAAACGCGGCGGATTAAGATCAACCGTGATGCCGTCGGCAGGCCGCCAGGTAAGGCAGCGGCTGTAAAGCATGCTTTCAATTACAGGCACTGCGCTGTTGGATTCGGTAAAGCGGACCGTGCCGTCGGAACGGCTGCCGCAGGCGGCAAGCGGAAGCATTAATGCGATTGACAGCTTGATTGACACGCCTACCGTTAAATTCCGGAAATACAGGACCTGCCTCATGATTATATCCTTTGAAAGGTAGAGTGAATTCCATCAGGTACGGAGTGGTCTGGAACCAGGCGTATTTTACAGGTCGTATTCGTATTGGCCAGGTTTGGCTGAGGCGCACCCGAACTACTTCATCGCCGCAGTTCGTAGCTGCCCGCCGGACCCTCGAAATAGACCGTACCCTCATTGGAGCCCACCTCGATTACCGGCTCCAATATCCGGCCGTCGCGCCAGAGCTGCCAGTTGCCGGGGCCAAGGTCAGTGACCAGGTACTTGAACGTGCCTCCGCCGGTCAGTTCCCAGCTCACCGGTCGGTTGGTAGACGTACCGTCCTTGTTGAAAAGCACTACCCGCTCAGCAATCTTCAAACCCACAAGATGTTCGCTCACTATTTTCTCTACTTCCAGTAAGCGGTCGTTGCCGCGGTCGGTTACCTGCATCACGTTGAGGAACAGGTCCTCCTTCGAGGCCTTGCGCGGCGAAAGCTCCACGCGCCAGGCGCCCATTTCGAAGCGGTCGGGGTTGCTGAGCGGCTTATTTTCAAAGTTCTTGCCGAAAACCCAGAACTCTTTGCCGGGGCCGCCCACCTTGGTAATTTCGGCGTTGGCCGGCTCCGGGATCAGCGTGGTATTGACCAGCTTGCCGCTCCAGTCCCTTCTTTTAGCCAGTTGCACCACAGTGGTGTTGCCCTGGAAAACCGGTTCTTCCTCGCTGTGCAGCAACCAGTACTTTTTAAACTCGGGATTGGCCGAAACCACCTTGTCGAATACCACCAGGGCCGCCGGGACATCGCCTCCGTCGAAGTTGAGGAAAACGAAACTGCGAAGCACCTGTTCGACATTTTCGCTGTAAGCCTGGGTGATATCCCCTTTGAGGTAGGTATACTCGGGCACCTTGGGGTCCGGGCCGTAGCTCTGGCCCAGCACTTCGCCGGTCTTATAATGTTTGGTGAGCATTACCTCCGGGTTCCTTGGCTCGCTCCAGCCGTTGGGCGGGCGCTGCCCCCCGTCGTTCACCTTTTCTATCTTGCGGTAGCCCCGGGTGACGAATTGCTCATCCGGGTCGTAGACCAGCAGACAGTTGTGGGCAATGGTGCGCTTGTAGTAGTTCACATTGTGGGGACTGACGTAGCCTCCGTCTGTGCCGTGGTAGAGGCCGGTGTCCATGGCCAGGGGACCTCTGTAGTAGATCTGGAATGCGCCGGCGTCCAGATGGTTGTGGTTGTTGAAGTTGTAGATGTTCACCTTCATCTCGCAGACCACAGTTTCGCCTTGCCAGCCGGTACGTGCCACCATCCAGCCGTAGGGGAAACCGAAATAGCGCGAAAGCGGCAGGTCAGTCAGGGGCAGGGGCTCAAGGTCCGGGTCGCGCAAGAGGAACTCGTAGAGCTTGTTCATCCCGTTGATGCCGGGTGTGATCAGGTAATCGCTCAGCACGTAACCGTCGCCGTAATAGCTGGCGCAAAGCAGCGATCTCAGCTTGGGCACCTTGCTTTCGTTGTCCCCGGCGTTGAGCAGTTCGCCGTCAGCTCTTCGCACGTAGATCCAGTGATAGGGCACGAACTGCTGCGATGGG
This sequence comes from Candidatus Glassiibacteriota bacterium, assembly GCA_030604975.1. Classification (GTDB taxonomy): domain Bacteria; phylum Gemmatimonadota; class Glassbacteria; order GWA2-58-10; family GWA2-58-10; genus JAUVUV01. Next base: position 4,146 of record JAUVUV010000134.1, read on the forward strand.
TGGAACACGTTGCCCGCACCCAGGCGGTCGAATATCCACAGCGGGTAGAGGTTGGAGCTGAAGCGGGTTTCCGCATATGCGGTGCCCTGGTGGAAGGCGTGGCCCGGATACCAGAAATCACGGGCCGGGATGTGTCCACTGAAAATCCGCTTGGCCGCGTGGTGGTACATTTCGGGATATTCGTCGTAGGCGGCCACACCGGCCGAAAGCATGTCGCGCATGATCATCCACTCGCTCTGGTGGCCTGTGAGGTTACCGCCGTGGCGAGGCGGGTAGCCGCATTCGAGCATCCCGGCCAGGCGGATGAACTGTTCAACGAACTTTTTCTTCTCGTGTTCGCTAAGCAGCTCGTAACACCAGTCGTACACCACCGATCCGGCCACCAGCATTCGGCCGATGGGGCGGGTGATGTCGCTCCTCGCGGAAAATGTGCAGTTGGTCAGCGTATCGAGGGCCGCCTCGATGGCGCGCCGGCCCAGCTTGCGGTCGCGGCTCAGCAGATAGCGCACGGCGTCCACCTGCATCCGGTATTCCTTGTTCAGGGTGGCAAGCTGCTGGAGCTCCTCCCAGACCGGTTTCAGCACAGGGTGTTCAACCCGGCGCTTCAGGTCTTCCAGGTCGCGTGAGCGCAGGAAAAGCCTGGGGTGTTCAGGCGGAGGAACCGGTATCGATATTCCCTCCACTTCCATCCATTTTGCATCCACCGGGCTCTTTGTCCTCACGGCAAGAGAATAAGCCGGCCACAAAACTAACGAAACTGCAAGAAAGCAGAACAGGCAGCGGTACATCATAAACCTCCCATGATTTTCAGGATGCATGCATCGAAATTCACCTCGAAAGTAAAGAAGATAATAACTTATTATGAAATTGAAACAAATTTCCCCTGGCTGATTTCAATACTCATAAGCTCCGATATCGAAAGCCTTGCCGGCGGGCCTCGGCTTTCCTGAAACGTCGGTTGTAACTCCCTCTGCAGAGAGATCCTCGCCGGCATCGATTGCCAGAGAGCCCTGCACCAGCCGAAAATCTCCACCTTTGACATTGGCGAAAGATTCGACCCCGACCACCAGGTTGGACTTGAATCCCCTGGCCTCGGAGGGCAGTTCATTCAACTGGAAAAGACAGTTCCTGATCTCGAAAGTTTCCTTATCCAGCCCCTGCCTGACGCCGAACGGATTGTCCACGCGGTGTCCCCAGGTGCAGTTGTAGATCTTGAGGTGCTTGATCATGTCCTCGTAGCGGATGCCGTAATCGCTTTCACGCATCACCGTGTTAATCACTCTCACCCGCGCTCCGCCGCGGCCGTCCTCGGTTCCCTCTCCGCCGCGAAGGCGCAGGCAGACCTCGTTATCCCAGAGAAGGCAGTTTTCTATCAGCACCTCCACATGATCCTTTATATTGAATGCGCTCATTGTGCCGATGATGCCGCCGCGCCAGCCGTAGGCCTGGCAGCCTCTGAGCACGAGCCTGCTACGCGAATGTTTATCGTACTGCTTGGTGTCCACCGCGTTCTCGCCGGGGATAAACCCGGCAGGGAAATTGGCCGCAGCCGCGGGCAGAGGCCCGGTCCACATGCGGGTGTTTTCGATAACCACGTTATCCCAGGGGTCGCGGTCCGGATCGGCCTGGAAAGCGTCGCCGGAGACATAGTAGATATTGCAGTCGCGTATCAGCAGATCCTCCATTCTCCCGGCCACGATGCCGTGGCCGTCATGCTGGACAAGGTGGCTGCTGTTGAGGCAGTGGTGGATTTCGCATCGGATGATACGGCCGTGAGACGCGCCTTCTATGTCGATACCGTCATTCAGGGTGTTTCGAATCTCGCAGTCTTTCAGCTCGAAATGGTGCGCGCCCTCACCCCTGATATCCACGCAGTCCGATGAGCCGAAACAGCCGTCGAAGACCAGGCCATGCAGCGTGACCCAGGGCACCTCCAGGCGCACCACTTTGCCTGGAACCATAAAAACAGCTCCCCGGGGCCTTACCGCCTTAATCACCAGCCTCCGGTCTTCACCAGTCCCGCCCTTGAGAGGCTTGACCAGAACGGGATATATCCCATCCTCCACCAGGATCGTATCGCCTGCTCCGGCTTCGGCAAGGGCAACTTCCATTGTCACGGCCTCCGGCAGCACAGAGCCGACAA
>JAUVUV010000046.1 GCA_030604975.1 Candidatus Glassiibacteriota bacterium
CGGGTCCGAAAATGGCAGTGGTCACCGGAACTGATCCGGAGGCGATCACCAGGCGCGTTATCGAGGAAATGGGTGGAATCGGGATTTTTGTCAGCCGCGGGGACAAGGTATTGATCAAGCCCAATATCGGCTGGGACCGGGTTCCGGCCCAGGCCGCGACCACCAACCCACAGGTTGTCGCCGCCCTGGCCGCGATGTGTCTGGATGCAGGCGCGGCCAAGGTGACCGTGCTGGATAACACGATCAGCGACTCGCGGCGCTGCTATGTGCGAAGCGGGATCAAGAAGGCCGCGGAGGAGGTTGGGGCAGAGGTCCCGTTTCTTGAAGACTACAATTTCAGGAAAGTCATAATAGGGGGGGAGTTGATCCGGGAATGGCCTGTATATCGCACGGCCCTTGAGGTGGACAAGATTATCAACGTCCCCATTGCCAAGCACCATAGCTTAAGCAGGCTGACTATTGGAATGAAAAACCTCTACGGCCTGCTTGGCGGCCGACGCAACCAGCTCCACCAGGATGTGCACCTCTCAATCGCCGAGATGACCGCCTTTTTCGCTCCAACCCTGACCGTTGTGGATGCCTTTCGCATTCTCGTCGCCAACGGCCCCTCGGGCGGGAGCCTTTCCGATGTCAGGCAAGCCAACACAATAATCGCCTCGGTGGACCCTGTTGCGGCTGACGCCCGCGCGGCGGCTCTGTTTGATATCGATCCGCAGGAAATCCATTACCTTGTACTCGGCAGCCAGATGGGAATCGGGACTCTGGAGGTGGAAAGCTTGGAGGTGAAGGAGGTAGCGATTTAATGAGAACAGCTCGAAGGATAAGCCAGGCTTTCTTTTTCGCGCTCTTCATCTTTCTGCTGATTATGACCGAGTACAAGGGCACTGATGAGATAAAGTACCCGGTAAAAATCTTTTTTGATTTCGACCCGCTTGTGGCGATAAGCACATTTCTCGCCGTGTACAGCGTGCCGAAAATGATGCTCTGGAGCCTTCTCGTGGTGGGCCTGACCCTGGCTGTGGGACGTTTTTTCTGTGCCTGGGTCTGTCCCATGGGAACGTTGAACCATCTGCTGAGCCACAACAGGAGGAAAGCCGCTGAAAAAATACGTCGCAACAGCTACGATAAAAGGCAGGGCTGGAAATATATCGCCGTGGTTTTCTTTATCGTGGCAGCCGCGCTGGGCCTTCAGATCGTGGGCTTTCTTGATCCCTTCTCAGTGCTTATTCGCTCTTTTGCCCTGGCAGTTAATCCCGCGTTCAATTACCTCTTGCGGGCCTTGTTCTACCCCCTGTTGAGCCTTGACTGGCCCTGGCTCACAGCGCTTATCGAACCGGTATTCATATTCTTTCGCAAGTTTGTCCTCTCCTTCGAGCAGCCGTATTTTTACCAGGGACTTTTTATCGGGCTGATCTTTGTCGCCATTGCGGTGCTGAACCAACTTCGGCGCCGCTTCTGGTGCCGTTATCTCTGCCCGCTGGGTGCCCTGCTCGGCTTTTTTTCCCGTTTCTCGCTTTTACGCCTCCAAGTGGATGAGAACTCATGCACCAGCTGCATGAGTTGCGCGAAAAACTGCGAGGGCGCCTGCGAGCCGCAGAGCAGCCAAACCTGGATTCGAAGTGAATGCATGACCTGCTGGAACTGTGTCGAGGCCTGCCCGTACGGTTCGATAAAAATCCGACTCGCCCTGCCCCGAATTGCCGACCGCTCGGTTGATATTACCAAAAGGCAGGTTCTTGCCTCTGTCGGTTCGGCTGTCGGGGCGCTGGCTCTGTTCCGGATAGACGGGCGGAAAATCGTTCCCTCAGCCTCCGTGGCCGAAGCCCGTGAGTCGAAAAGATTCAATCCAGCCCTGATCCGGCCGCCCGGGGCGGTTGAGGAGAGGGAATTTCTCACCAGGTGTATCAGATGCGGTGAATGCATGAAAGTCTGTATCAAGAACGCCATTCACCCTACGCTGATGGAGGCCGGGCTGGAGGGTTTCTGGTCCCCGTACCTGAAAATGCAGCTCGGATACTGCGAATTCAACTGCACTCTCTGCTGCCAGGTCTGCCCGACCGAGGCTATCCAGAAACTGACTACCGAACAGAAACACCAAACCAGGATCGGACTCGCCTTTTTCGATAAAAACCGCTGTATTCCCTACATTCTGGGGCGAGACTGCATAGTCTGCGAAGAAGTCTGCCCGACACCGAAAAAGGCGATCATTTTCGAGGAAACCGAGGTTACCGATCCTGCTGGCAACAGGGTGATGGTCAAGCAGCCGATTATCGTTCCTCAACTCTGCGTGGGCTGTGGAATGTGTGAATATGTCTGTCCCCTGGTAGATAAGCCGGGTGTGTATGTTACCTCTATAGGAGAAAGCCGCAGCAAAGACAACCAACTCCTGCTGGATGTTTACGGCAGCGGCATAACATAGTTAGAAGTAGAAACAGAATGCCGGCAGGTGGAATGTTTTATACATTATTAGGATCCGGTTCATACGGGAATGATAAATCAAGAGCTTGAAAGCAATGCTGAGAAGGCCTGACAATCCAAGCTGAAAAAACCAAACCCGGCGGCAGTAAGATACCTGGCGGTGTAAAATCTTTTGTGGCTGCTTGGTTTCCTCAACTGGACAGGATTTTCTGGTGCCACATGTCAGCAGTGATTTGTTGAAAAAAAAATCTTTCCACCTTTCGTGGGAAGATTTTTTATTATATTATTGTATTAGAGGATACAGGAACCTTGAAAGATATAATCTGTATAAATAGATACTTCTGGAAAATGTAATTTTCAGGTCTTTTGTTTTTAAGGAACCAGTTTTTTAATATGCAAAGAGAAATCACAAAATCCCTTGCCTTTCTCCTGTTGTTTTGCTGCGCAGCGTCTCTCAGGGCGCAAACGCCTGATTCTGTTATCTTTCCCGGTTCTTTCATCAAGCAGGACACCCTCAAAGCGTGGATCTCCTCGCTGATCCGCATGGGAAACGCTCATCTGGAGCAAGAGGACACCGAGCTGGCACGGGAAACTTTCGAGAAAGCACTGAAACTGGACTCCACAGACCCCAGGATCTAGATCGGAATCGGCCGCTGTTACCTCGAACGCAAAGACCGCCGGATTAAAATTTTCCAGATTATCGAGCGGTTATTCGCTAAGGATTTCCTTTCACAGGCGATAAAGTATTTTAACAAGGCACTGGAGCTGAACCCGGATAGCCGGGAGGCCCATTACTGGCTTGCTAACGCTTTTATAAAAAGGTTCGGTTCCAATGATCTGAAAATGGCACTTGAGCATATGACCAAAGCCCGTGAACTGGGCGGTGAACACAAGGATATACTCCTTAAACTGGCTGTCTTGCACACAGCGCTCGGAGACCTCAGCAAAGCAGAGCAGATCCTCTCTCAGATAGGCAGTGAAAATGAGGAAAAGGCCGATCCGCTGGCCAACTTTGAGTTGGTTAAAATCAGTATCCATCGCGGGGAATACAATGTAGCACTTCGATATTATTGGGCCGGGGTGAAAACCATCTCGACCGAGGAGGAGTTGAAGGCCTATTTTAATGAGGCGATGGTTCTGGCTGATGCGCAGGAGCACCAGCAGTTCGCCGAGACTTTACCGGAGGAAGCCGAACAGTTTTTTCGCGCTTTCTGGCTGAGGAGGGACCACGAACTGGGCCTCTTTCCAGGTATGCGGATCATCCAGCACTACTACCGGATAAATGTAGCGGACTCGTTGTACCGCGCGCCTTTCCGTTCCCGCAGCCCGGCAATTATGCCGGTGGTGGAATATTTTCCGGAAGAAAGCGTGCCCTATGATGACCGGGGAGTAATTTACCTCAGGCACGGAGAGCCGGATATATCAGTGAGCCATGTGGGTGAGGGACTCCATCCCAATATCACCTGGATTTACTACCGCAATGGTGAAGATTTAATTCTTAATTTCATCGCGCTCAGGGGAATCCACGAATACCAACTGGTCAGTTCGCTGGATGCGGCAGTGATGAACTTCCGGGGTATTTTTGCCAGTAATGCGGATGAAAATTTCCCAGCCAACGCCGAGGAGTCTTTTCGCCTGCGGGCGATGAAAGAACTCTACAGCTCCCGGCTGGAGATCGCGCGGGGAATCTATTTTCGGCTGCTCAACAATCCCTACGATCCATTCGCCCACCTGGATGAATATGAAGAAAACATTACCAGCCTCAAGACCGCTCTTGCAACCGAGAGCGTAACCTCCCCCTATCTCCGTCAACTGAACTCATTTTACGACCTGGTGGAGTTTCGCGGGAAAGGTGATGGCAAGAGCAGGCTGGAGTTTTTCTCCGGGGTCCCGGGCAGCGATATCTCGTATAATACCGGAAAGGACGGCTACCATTACGATGTCGCATGCCAGCTCGAGATTTACGACCAGCAGTGGCGTCAGGTCGAGCGGTTAGAAGAGGTGGAGCAGCACCAGAGCAGTATCAATCCCAAAGATCTGATGGACAGATTGGTGGTGGGCCTGGGCAAAATTGACCTCGATCCAGGTGACTACTACTATTTTGTGAAAATCCAGAACGGGCGCGCGGGGGCTAATTTTAACGGCAAAATACATGTTGATTCATTTGCCAGCGACTCTCTTCAAGCGAGCCAGATCCTTACCGCGCGGGATATTTTTCACTCTCCAGCGGATACAAACAAATTCAAACGCTTCAATCTGGAGGTCTATCCGCAACCGTCCCGGATTTTCCACCCCTCGGAAAAGATGTATGCCTACCAGGAAATATATAATTTGACACCGGATGATGAGGGAAACTATAACTACCGCTTGACTTACACGATTACCCTGGTCAAGCGGGACCGTAATGTGTTCGGCAGAATTTATGATTCTTTTAAATTTATAATAGGAGCAGGTTCGGGGGGGGAGCAGGTCGTTCTGGCCGTGGAAAAGAAAAAAGCCCCCGTGGATCATAAAATGGTCCACGAGGATGTTGCAATAGATATTTCCGAAAACCCAGACGGCCTGTACGAACTTTCAATCAAAGTGGAGGATCTCAATAACAGCGGCAGGACGTTCCAACGGAATACACGCTTTTTCGTTCATCAATAAGTCAGTATTTTGAACTCGTTGAATCTCCCTTGGGCCTGCAGCTCTTTTACCTAATAAAAGGCTTTGATGCTTTTCGGGAGGAGACAATGGTGAGTAAAATGGTGATTCGACCAAAGATACGGCTGATAATAAATACTTTGCACGGGATGTTGATCTTCCTGTTTGCCGGATTGATCCTGCTTATTCCGCACTCTGCGGCCCAGGAACTCAGTTCCTTTAAAAGCGATATACCGTTCGGCTTAAGGATGAGTTTTTTCAGGGGGAAGGCCGACAGTACCAGGAGCTTGCTAACCCTCATCGTGGATAACAGGAACCTTCTGTTTTACCGCGGCTCGAATTATTATGAAGCGCAATACGAAGTTTTTCTGAGCATGCGTGAAACCAAAACCCACAGTCTGCTCAAGGGCGACTGGGAAAAGAAGGTACGCGTACCAACCTACGATGAAACGAGCCTGGCCGCTCATTTCGATCCGTTGCGTCGGGAAGTCAGTGTGGTGCCTGGTAAGTATGAGGGCTTTGTCGAGATCAAGGACGTGCAGGCAAAGACATACGGCAACGGCAGAGTTTCGGTGACGGCACCGGATTTTTCTAAAAATTTGCCCAAGCTCAGTACTCCGCTTTTTTACGATCCGGGAGAACTTTCCAAAAACGCTTCTCCGAAAATCCCTGCACCGGAGGAACCTTTACGCGAAGCTTCCTTGAAATATCCTGCCGGTAAACCTATATTTTTACTGCTTGAGATCTACTCTGATTCCACGAATCCCCCGGAGGGCTGGAAAGTCACTGCCGAAGTTGTGAAAGCATTGATGCTGTTTCCGCGGGTCGAGAAATTCCTGGAGGATGGGGCCTGCTACCAGAGAAAGATGCTTGAGATTCCAACAAAAACCATGGGGCTGGGAACCTACGAAATAGAAGTCAGCCTCAGGGACAAGCGCAACTCCATACTGGCCAGAACCAACACTTTCAAGTTCAGAATCATCAAAAGCCCGGAGTGGATCGCTGAAAACAGTGAAAACGAGATTCGCTATCTGAAATATCTGGTGAGCGATAACGAGTTGAAACGCCTGCTTAATCTTTCCAAAGAAGAGCAGGTAAATGCCCTGCAAGAGTTCTGGAAAAGAATGGACCCTGTTCCGGCAACCGCGATAAACGAGCTGAGAGTGCAGTATTTCGAGCGTATCGACTATGCAAACAGGAATTTTACTACCGAGCAGAGAGAGGGCTGGGAAACGAATATGGGTGAGGTTTACATCATGCTCGGCCCTCCGTCGGAAATCTACGGCAGCCGCCTGAACCAGATCTGGGTCTACGAAAGAGAAAACCTTGTACTCACATTTTTCGGCCATAACCTGCGCAACCGCGATATCTTCGATGAATATATCCGAGACAGGCGATGGTGGCGCGATTCCGGGGATTCCAAATGAATTTTTACCAAGACTTCCTCATCTAACCGGACACAGGAGTGAAAATCATATGCGCCGTACATTTGACTTTTTCCCAAAATTTCTGGTTTTTACCTTCATAGTTCTTTCTTTGTCTTTATTCGTTTGCGGCAAGTCCTTGGAGAATACGGCCGGGGAAAGCGGGGAAAGTGCTGTAGGGGAAAAGCCGGCTCCGGTTGCGGCATCCTCGCTCGTGGAGCTTCTTCCCTCTGCTGGCGAGGCTGAGGGATGGAGACTTGCCGGGGAGGCGCGGACCTTTGTGCCGGACAACCTCTGGGAGTATATCAACGGTGGCGCCGAGGGTTACTTGGTCTATAACTTCGAGGCAGTGGTCACCGCCGATTACGAGACAGAGGAGGGAAGCCTCCAGGCTGTGCTGGCTCTCTATAGGATGGCGAATCGGTTGTGCGGTTTCGGCATCTACGCGGCAGAGCGCGCCTACGACGCCCGCTACCTCGATATCGGCTCCGAGGGGTATTTGACCGACAACGCGCTGCATTTCTGCCAAGGGCCGTATTATGTGAAAATTACCGCTTTCGATACAGGTGCCGGAGAAAAGTTAGAGAAACTGGCTCGCGCGGTTGCCGACCGTCTTAATGCCGCACCCAAGATACCGGAGCAACTGGGAGCATTCCCGACCGAGGGCTTGATTGATAAAAGCCAGCGCTATCTGGCCCGCGATGTGATGGGGCACAGTGAACTGAAAAATGGTTTTACCGCAGACTACAAACAGGGAGACCAAGAATTCAAGATTTTCTTCATCCTGCATGACGACCCGGACAAGGCTGAACAAAGTTTCTATATCTACAAAGAATTTATGGAAAAATACGGGAAAAACGTCGAACTTCATACAGGTGCGGATGTCCCCCTCTTTACAGCAGAGGATTCCTATTACGGCAAAGTGGTTGCCATGCAATCAGGCAAAGTTGTTCTGGGTATTCTGGGTCTGGATGACCCGGAACTGGTCAATAAATACCTTCAACAGATAACAACCATGCTCTCCAGGCAGGGTTTGGTTTGAAAGGATGGACTCTCAAGTTGCGTGATGGCGGAAGTAAATATAGCAGAAGCAGGCATAAGCTTTTTGTCAAGCCGCGCGGAATTTTCGGGGGGAATAAGTCTGTCAAGTACGGGCTGTTCGCAGTTGCCGCCTGTGTCCTGATCGTGGAATTCTACAATCGGGCCGGGCCGGTTAGATTGACCGGGCCGATCGATGATGTTTTCCACCGCCACCCAGACAGGCTGGTAATCGTTTACGGCACCGGGGGAGAGGATAGAGGAGCTTTGCACCAATACGCGCTCAAGGTCTCCCGCCTGCTGGGCAGCAGCCTGAAAAAAGAAATCCTGGTTTATCCGGACAGCGCGGACGATAAGGAACTGATCGAAGACTACTCGATAATCCTCTACGGACCGGTGGAGGAAAACCTCGTTGCCCGGGATCTGAAAGATTACTTTCCCTTCGAACTTGCCAACGGCGGAGTATACCTTGGAGACAGGTTTGTCTCTGAGGATAACTGGCGCATGGTTTTTATTATCCCGAACCCTTTCAACACGGAACATTACGTACTGGTTTACACCGGTCCGACCGCGGCTGACGTGGTGGGAATGAACCTTATAGAGCATCCTAACTTCACCCACCATGATACAACAGATTACGTGCTGGCTGTTGGTTCGCAGATAGTGGAACAGGGCTATTTCGACAAGAGCGACGAAACCCGCTGGGTGCTCGCTCGTTGAACCTCCGCAGCTTTTCCGTGCGGCTTGATTACTTCATTCCCGGGAAGGATTTCTATTCTGCTCAGGCTGAAATTTTCCAGCATGCTCGATTCCATCCGTATCTTCTGGACAGCTGCTGCCCTGTTTTGCCTGATTTTCCAGGGAGCCTGCTCTCCGCCTATTCCACACGGCAAGCGCTCTGGTGAGGATGATTCACCTCTTATCTTTCGTTTTCGCATACCGGGCGATCCACCCTCTCTCGACCCTATCCATAGCGCCGATCTGATCTCACAAACAGTGGTGAATAATATATTTGACCCCTTGATTCGCCTGGATCCCGCTACAGGCGAACTTGTGCCGGCGATTGCGAGAAAGTGGGAAATCGAAGAGGGTGGCCTTGCCTTCAGGTTTTTTCTTAGAAAAGACGTGCGTTTCCATAACGGCCGCCGGCTGGTAGCCGAGGATGTGCGCTACTCGTTCGAAAGGCTTCTCGCTCCTGCAAGCGCAAGCGAGCGGCCCTGGATCCTCCTGCCCCTGAAAGGTGCACGGGCGTTCAATAACAGTGAGGCTGCCCGCGTGGAGGGCATCCAGACCGAGGGTGACAGTGTTGTTGTGCTGCGCCTGCAGGAGCCCTACGCGCCTTTCCTGGTCCAGCTGTCCATGGTGGGCGCGAGTATCTGCCCGCGCGAGGAGGTTGAGCGTGACGGTGAATCCGCTTATGGCCAGCAACCCATCGGCAGCGGCCCTTTCCGCTTTGTCGAGTGGCAGCACGATAACCGGATAGTGGTAGAAAGATTCGATAACTACACTGTCGGCCCGAGGTCCAGCCTCGAGCGGGTGATATTCGATGTGGTGCCCAATATCAGCATGGCGCTCGAGAAATACCGCGCCGGTGAACTCGACCTTCTGGACCAGCTTCCTCCTGGACAGATCGAGCTTGTTAGAAAGCGTTTGGGCGAGGAACTCCATATCTGGCCCGGACTCTCGGTTCGCTAGCTCGGATTCAACCTGACCCGCGCTCCGTTCAAAGGGAACCGCAAGCTGCGCCAGACGTTCAACTATGCCCTGAACAAGGAAGCTATCACCCAGGTTCTGGGAGAGGGAGTGGATCTAGTCTCACACGGCGCCGTTCCGCCCACACTCGATGGCCACAACGACAGCTTGGACGGCTATCCCTGGGACTTGGATAAAGCCCGAAAGTTGCTGGCCGAGGCAGGCTACCCGGAAGGACAGGGACTGGGGGAAATCACGCTTCTCTATAACAATGACCCGGTGGACAGGAGAATCTGTGAATTCGTCCAGGCCTGCCTCGCCGAACTGGGGGTGAAGGTGCGCCTGAAAAGCCTCGAATGGGCCGCCTTTCTTGCTGCCGTGCGCGCAGGGGAATCAGAACTTTTCCGGGGAAGCTGGGTGGGAGATTTTCCGGATGCCCACAATTTTCTCTATACCCTGTTCCATTCGAGCAACTGGGGGGATGCGGGTAACTATACCCGGTTCGCAAACCCTCACGTGGACAGCCTTCTCACCCTTGCCGTCCGCTCTGTGGATACGGCCCAACGGGTTATCCTTTACCGGAAAGTCGAGGAACTGATCAGTTATGAAGCCCCGTGGATATTCCTTTTCCATCCCGGCCAGGTGGCCCTTCTCAAGAGCCGCTGGAAAGGCGGCGCTTTTCCCGCCGTGGGAATATGGGCTTTTCCGCTGTCGCAAGTAAGATCGGAATGATTAATTTTGGTAATTAGGAACTAACTGGACTTAGATTAAGTGTTAAAAGGGTAGATATTTCCTTAAAAAGGTCTCTTTTACGGTAGTTAAAGCGGAATTCAGTTTCTTTCAAATAAAGATGGAAA
>JAUVUV010000168.1 GCA_030604975.1 Candidatus Glassiibacteriota bacterium
GTAAGCCTTGAGGGCTTTTTCAGGCAGCCTGGCTCTTCCTGCAGAGCGGGCAAGAGTTAATAGAGCCGCCTGTGTAAATGCGGAGTCCGGGAAATGGCCCGCCACCGGTTCCAGAATCCTCACCGCGGCGGTGTCCCTGCCCTGACGGTTTGCAAGAATGCCGAGCTGGGTTAGCGCCAGACCGATTCGGCCTGCTCTGGGATACTGCACTACCAGTTCGCGCAGCACGGTTTCCGCCGTATCTGTCCTGCCACGCGCGGCTTCCAGAACACCTTTAAGGTATAACGCTTCCGCCTTGGCTTCGTTTTTCCCGGGCTGGGCCAGGAAACGCTCGATTACCTGGAGCGCGGTTGCGGTGTCTCCACGGGCCGCCTGCCTCGCCGCGCCAGCCAGCAGACGAAGGTTTTCGCGGGAGCCCTGCGCGGAGCAAACCCACACTAACAAAATCAGGGTAGTATAATTCAGAAGCCTATAAACGCTTGTCACTTCTATTTTCTCCGTTTGACTTCCCTGAAGTCATGGACAACCAGGGCCAGCGGCACATTCAATCTTTTATCGCTGAGAAAAAAATCCTCGGATCACAATTGGAAAAAAAGCAGGTCAATTAATGGTGACAAATTTATTTTCAAAGGGTATATTAAAACTTTAAAGAATAACAAATAAATCGTTTGCATTTTTCTGCTTGTTGCCGAACTCATTCTTTAAAAACTAAATCAGTCAGAAAAACACTCCTTATGATTAAAACCGGTTGGAAATCGGCTGCTCTTTAGTTTTTCAAATAAAACCCTGATATCAGGGATTACTAATAATATAATACCCCGGAAAATCTAAAACAGCCGAATCAAAGCGAATCTTCACATTCAGGCATGGGGTAAAAAAAATAACGGCCGCCGGCCGGAAATTAACGATTCGGACTGTCAGGGATGAATTATAACATATAAACGGCGCATCTGCAATATTGCCAATGGATTGATTATACTCGACAGTGTTCTGAATATCAAGCAAACATCTCTTCCCTTTTGGAATAAGCCGATTCGGAGGTTTTACAGATGAAAGTAACGGTTCTCGCCGGTGGAACCAGCGCCGAGCGAGAGGTATCCTTGAACAGCGCGTTATGCGTGGTGCAAACCCTGAGAAAAAACGGGCACACGGTAACTGTACTGGATCCGGGAGCGGGCTGGATAGAAATTGATCCGGGGGCAGCTCCTGCTGAGACTCTGCAGAAACTCTACAGCCTTCCGGAAGCAGGCGGAAAGGATATTCTCACCTCCGGGGATATCGTTTTCAACATGCTCCATGGCGGGCAGGGAGAGAACGGCATAGTCTGCGCTGTTTTAGAACTCTTGGGTGTACCGTATGTGGGCAGCAGGCCTGGGGCGAGTGCTGCAGCGATGGACAAAGTGGTCTCCAAAAGGCTCTTTTCCGCTGTAGGAGTACCGGTACCCGATTATTTCGTTTTAAACCGCTCGCTAAAACAACGGTGGCAGACCCGGATCGAGGCCGGTATTGAAAAAGTGGGCTTGCCGGCAATTGTCAAGCCTGCCGAGGAGGGATCGACAGTGGGCCTGACAAAAGCCAAAACTGTCGACCAGGTCTATGAAGCTGTTGAATTAGCGGCAAGTTTGAGCCGCCACGTGCTTGTTGAAAAATTCATCGCTGGAAGGGAACTCACCGTGGGTGTGCTTGGCGATGAAGCTTTGCCTGTGCTGGAGGTAGTCATACCCGGCGGCTTTTACGATTTCGAAGCAAAATACCACAGTCAAGAAAACAAGTATATCTGCCCGGCCGAGATCGACACTGAGGTGGCCGAACGCGTACAGCAACTGGCGCTCGAGGCGTTCCGTGTGCTCGACCTGGACGACTACGCTCGGATCGACTTCCGCCTTGATGAGAATAACGAGCTCTGGTGCCTGGAGGCGAATAATCAGCCGGGAATGACCGACCATTCACTTCTCCCCAAGGCGGCACTGGTAACCGGGCTGGACTTGACAGCACTTCTTGAGCGCCTTATAAAAAATGCATTAAACCGATTTCGTTCGGGCCATTCATCACAATCTGCATCCAAGGAGTTTTAAGTTGCCAAGAAAGACACCGTTGCGCGACCTGATGCTTGAGCCGGACCACCGGAATCTCGAGATACAGAAGGTCGGCGTTAAGGGTTTACGCTACCCGATAATCGTGCAAGACCGGTCCAACGGTACCCAGCATACCGTGGCCCAGATACAAATGTCCGTCCATCTGCCTCACAATTTCCGGGGTACCCACATGAGCCGGTTTATTGAAATCCTGAACCAGCACAGGGGCAATATCGTCTCGGACAACCTGAAGAAAATCCTGGAGGAGACCAGAAAGCGCCTGGATGCTGAGGTGGCTCACATGGAGCTGGAATTCCCCTATTTCATCGAGAAAAAAGCCCCGGTAACCGGAGCCAAGGGCCTCCAGGAATATATCTGCCGCTTTTCCGGCTCGCTTGGTGCGAGAGAAAAGGATACGGATTTCATCCTGGAAGTCAGGGTTCCGGCAACCACGCTTTGCCCCTGCTCGCGGGAGATCTCAGATTTCGGCGCGCACAACCAGCGTTCATTGCTTTCGATCAGCGTGCGTTTCTATGGTTTTGTCTGGATCGAGGACCTGGTTGAGGTGGCCGAAAAAGCTGCCAGTTGCGCACTTTACCCGTTGCTCAAACGCAAAGACGAAAAGTATGTCACAGAGCATGCTTACAACAATCCGCGATTTGTCGAGGATGTTGTTCGCGAGTGCGCTCTGAGCCTGGAGCAGATGGAAGATGTTTACTGGTACCGGGTGGAAGCGGAGAATTTCGAGTCGATTCACAACCATAACGCCTATGCGCTGATAGAAAACAGCAAAAATGGCAAAAAGTAACTATGTTGCAAATTAGAACTCTACGCTCAGAGGATTGAATGGGTTGTAATCCGAGGCAAAGCTTTTTCGGTTAAACCCGCCGTTTCAGCACCTCGCGGCCATTTGTTGGATTTCATAAAGATTTGATTGGTTTTTTTGTCCAAGAAAATTCTTGACAACCTCAATCATGTGAATTTATAATTAATTACTCATCCTTTCTCTTCCCCTGAACCGTGTTCCCCCCCGACACGGAGTAAAAGCATGCCCTTAAAAGACTGGACCGTTCTTATTGTACCTCATAACGAGATCCAGGTACATAGATTAAAGATTTCCAGATGGCTGCTTTGGGGGGGATTGGTTTTCTGCCTGGCCGTTTTATCCGGAATCGCCTACTTCACCTTTTCCTCCTACAAAAAGCAATTCGATTACCTGAAGTATATCAACCTTCAGCGCGAAAACCGTATCCTTACCCAGAAATTAGGGAATGTGGAAAAGAAGATCGCAGGGATGAACAGTAAGGTTTCGGATTTAATGGAGGAAAACCAGGTTTTCCGAAGGATTGCTGGCCTTGATTTGCTAAACGAGGAAATCAGGGAAGTCGGTATCGGAGGAACGTTTGTGGGCACCTACGATGAGCTCTACGAGATAAACAGCCCGCTTGCCAGAAAGATTCACGAACAGGAAGATCAGATCGACGTGCTTCTGCGCAAATCAGAATTGATCAACCAGAGCCTGCAGGAAGCCACCGAAAGCATGGAGGCCAGCTCCGATAAATGGGCCCATACCCCTTCCATCATACCCACCAATGGTTATATCTCGAGCTATTTCGGCAGACGCAGCCACCCGATTTACCATACATTGCAGTCCCACAACGGGATCGACATTTCCTGCCGCAGCGGCGCGCCGATTATCGCGCCTGCCAATGGCAAAGTGACAATGGTAAAGCACAAGATCGGTTACGGGCTGACTGTTGTTCTCGACCACGGCTATGGGTTCAGGAGCAGGTACGCGCACTGCGACAAAAGTAACGTGCGGTACGGCCAGAAAGTCAAGCGCGGGGATATAATCGCCTTTGTCGGCAACAGCGGAATCACCACAGGACCCAACCTTCACTACGAGGTTTATGTTGACGGTATCGCCCGCGATCCGTTGAATTTCATCCTGGATAATTACGTCCCCTGAACCTTCTGCTGAAAACTAGCTGCAATCCAGTCCTGTACGGCGTCTTTTTTCCCTTTAAACGTTCTCACTTGACACACTGAATGAACAGGTTGTATTTTAATTTTTGTCCCAGGTCCACAGGACAAAAACTCGCTAACCCCGTCAGGACCGGAAGGTAGCAGCGGTACGCTCGTAGGTTTTGTTGCTGTGGGTTGCCTGGGACTTTTTTTGTCCAGATCAAATTATATTGAAATTATTCGAGTTCTTATCCGTCCTGCGCACAGCGCGTGAATTTTTTAACCCCGGAGCAAGGTCATGTTCATTCTCCACTCTTACGGTCCGGCTGTGATTTTTTGTATTATCACGATGCTCTGCTGGGGTTCCTGGGCCAATACCCAGAAACTCGCAGGCCGCTATTGGCGTTTCGAGCTTTTTTACTGGGATTATGCAATCGGGGTGCTGCTGATGTCAGTTATATTCGGATTCACCCTGGGCAATATCGGCAGCCAGGGACGCCCTTTTTTAGCTGATATCAGCCAAGCCGAGGCAGCCAATATCTTCTCGGCAATGATTGGAGGGGTGATATTCAACCTGTCGAACATCCTGCTCGTGGCTGCTATCTCGATAGCCGGCATGGCAGTGGCCTTCCCTATCGGGGTGGGTCTGGCCCTGGTGATCGGGGTGATCACCACCTACTTTGTCCAGCCCACGGGCAGTCCGACAGTAATTTTCTTAGGCGTGGCGATAGTGGTGCTGGCGATAATCCTCGACGCTGTGGCCTACCGAAGGCTCGGCTCCAGCGGTTCGGGCGGAACCAAGGGAATAGCTCTTTCCGTGGCTGCCGGGGTGCTGATGGGATTTTTCTACAAGTATGTCGCCCAGTCCATGGCCACAGATTTCGCCGCTCCGGAAGCCGGTAAGCTCACCCCCTACACTGCGGTGTTCTTTTTTTCAGTGGGCCTTTTCCTGAGCAATTTCCTCTGGAACACCCTGGCTATGAAATTCCCGTTCGCCGGCGATCCGGTTCCGATCAGGGACTATTTCAAGGGATCGGCCGGGGTGCACCTGACCGGGATTCTCGGCGGGATTATCTGGAGTATCGGGATGAGTTTCAGCATTATCGCTTCCGGCCAGGCGGGTTTCGCGATCAGCTATGGCCTGGGCCAGGGAGCGACATTAGTGGCGACCTTGTGGGGCGTGTTTGTCTGGAAAGAGTTCGCCGCAGCGCCCAGGGGCACGAACAAGCTGCTCACTGCGATGTTTATCGGCTACTTTGTGGGACTCTCTCTGATAGTCTATGCGCGTACCGTTGCGGGGTGATAACGGACCTGAGCTCAGCGACGGCGCAGCGGTCGCGATGGCTGAAGCAATAAAAGACACTCTACAAACACGAAACCCGCTTTAGGGGCCTTGATAGTGCCGTCCGCTGCAGTGAGTTGTCAGGCGCCGCAATGATGGGCAAATGACTAGTTTAACGGGTTTTGTTATAAATTCTTCCATCATCTATTTGAATTTCTGGAAATCTCTGCCAAAACAAGTTTCTGTCGATTGAATGGACTACAAGCAGGGACGCAACAAAAGCAATGAACAGCAGAAGGA
>JAUVUV010000237.1 GCA_030604975.1 Candidatus Glassiibacteriota bacterium
CGATCAACAAAGTTGATCTGGTTAAAAAGCCTGCGCTTCTTCCCCTGATAGCTGAATATGCGGACACCGGTCTGTTCGAGGAGATCCTGCCGATCAGCGCGCTGAAAGGCGAGGGCCTGGACGAGTTGCTGGGTGCGGTTGTCAAAAGATTGCCCGAAGGGCCTTTCCTTTACTCAGAGGACCAGCTTGCCACCCAGCCGATTCGGTTTTTCGCAGCCGAATTGATTCGGGAAACTCTTTACGAGTTCCTGCACGATGAACTGCCCTATGCCACAACCGTGCTGGTGGAGGATTTCAAGGAGCGCGGGGGTAACAGGATCTATATCAGGGCAATAATCTATGCCGAGCGAGACAGCCAGAAAAAGATAATCATCGGCCGCAAAGGGGAGCAGCTCAAGCGGATCGGCAAGGCTGCGCGCGCCAAGATCGAGGGCTTCGTGGAATCCGGCGTTTATCTCGACCTGTGGGTCAAGGTAAGACAAAAATGGCGTAAAAACGGCTTTTTTCTTAATACCGCGGGTTACGGAAGGCGTAACCTCTGAAGTTTTGAACTCTAATAATTGGGGACACCATGCTTGATGAAAAATTGTTGGAGATCCTTGTTTGCCCTAAATGCAAGGGCGAACTCGAGTACAAGTCACAGGAGAACCAGCTTGTCTGTCATGCATGCCGGCTGATTTACGAGGTGAAAGACGATATCCCGATCATGCTGATAGACGAGGCTCGTCCGCTCTGAGCACAGC
The DNA here is from genome assembly GCA_030604975.1 of Candidatus Glassiibacteriota bacterium. Lineage (GTDB taxonomy): Bacteria > Gemmatimonadota > Glassbacteria > GWA2-58-10 > GWA2-58-10 > JAUVUV01. Next base: position 744 of record JAUVUV010000237.1, read on the forward strand.
CGATAAAGTCTGAATAAAGTTTATGACCAAATTAGGCCTCACAAGTTTGGCAGCGGTTTTTCTGACCGGCTTCGCCTGCGGTATCCATCCGGTTCTGGCTTCGGGCTGTGGTTTCAGTCTGGCCGGGGCGGATGAAAAGCGAATTGTCGTTCGCTTCGACCTGCCCCCCTGGGAGCTGGATCCTGTTGATGTATCAGGGGTGTCTTTGAACAGGATCCGGACCGGTTGCGCTGAAGATATCCTCAAAGCTGGATTTCCGGTTCTTCCCCAGTATAAGGCAGTAGTCGCCCTACCACCGGGAAGCGCGATAAGTTCGCGCTGGAGCGCAGGCAATACTTTGCGTGTGCGGGCCGGGCGCATCATGCCGGCTCAGCCTGCAGGGCAGGGGATTGGCGATGAATTCGACACTTCGCCTTCAGTGACCGAGTACAGCAGTGAGCTTGCCTTGGCTGGCTCTTATCCTGAAGAGAAAGTATCGGTGCTCGGGCCAAAAAGGTTCCGCGATTTGCTTGTTGCCGAAATCCTTGTCTGTCCTTTCATTTACGAGCCTTCTTCCAATACTTTGCTGGTAACAGTAAGTTTTGAGGTAACAATCGATATTTCTCCCCAGACATCCTTTCAAGGCCGTTTATCCGGCAGATCCTCTGAAAAAATCTACGAAGATTTATACAGAGACGTCCTGCTGAACTACGAATCCTCAACCGGCTGGCGGATTCCTTCTGAAAGCTCGCTTACTCTTGCCTCCACGCCATTCTCGGACGGCGAGGCCTGGGTGAGTCTGCGTATCCTGGAATCCGACATGTACTCAGTTTCAGGGGAAAATATAGCCCGTGCAGGTGTCGATCCTGGTTCCATAAATCCAGCCTCTCTGCGCCTGTACAGGGGCAGCGGCAGGATGCTCAGTGAAGACCCCGAGGCGCCGGACCCGAGTCTGACTGAGGTGGCCGTTTACCTGACAGGACTTGAGGATGGTTCATTTGACAGCGGGGACCGGCTGATTTTTTACGGCGAAGGGCTGGACCGGTTTACTGCGACAGTCACCGGGACTATCTCCAGTATCCGCCACCGCTACGGCAACCATGCGGTTTACTGGCTGACCTGGGGAGGAAGCAGAACCAGCGGCCTGAGGATGGCCGAACTCAGCCAACCGGTGCCTTCAGGTACTACTCCGCTCACCTCGGCTGAATTCTGGTACCATCTCGAGGAAAATACCGAATACTTTTCCCTGAGACTGCCCAACGGTAATGATTACAACCCTGCACCGGACTACTGGGCCTGGGTCCTCGATTCTGACGCCGGCGGTACCGTGGAACGTAATTTCGACCTTGGCCGGTTGCCTGAGGCTGAAGGCAATTACCTGCGCTATGAGTTTTATAATACAGGTTCGGCAGGAGAGCTGGACTATAAACTATTTTTCAACGGGGCACAGTTTCCGGGTGGCAGTATAAAACCATACGCCACAGTGATCAGCGATTGGATCGCCATCCCTTCGGGTTTTCTCCAAATGGAGGGCAACCGTTTTACGCTCAGCGGGCAGAAACTGGCCCTGGAATTTATCGAGCTGCGCGCCAGGACCGCACTCACCATGGGACCAGGAGAGCGAGTCATTTTTCACGAGGCTGACTTTACTATAAACCCAGCTTACGAGTTCAGCTCGGTAACCGCCACTTCGGTGCAGGCATTCGATCTCACCTTGCCCGATAAGCCGGTATTACTGGCGGTCGAGCACCCGGCAGCGGGAGTTTTCCGCTTTGCTGCTCCGGTATCCACCAATAAGGTTCGCTCATTTGCCGCTGTAGCCGATGGAGCTTTCCGCGAGCCGGAGGAAATCAGTCTTGAGTCGCCTGCCAATCTCAGAAGCCGTTCCGGTGCGGAATATCTGATTGTCACTTCCCGGGCACTGGAACCTCAGGCCCGGAACCTGGAAAATTTCCGCGCTACGGAATATTCTACGGCTGTTGTCACAATTGAGGATGTCTATAACGAGTTTTCCCTCGGGCCTGCTGATCCAGTGGCCCTGAGGAATTTCCTGAGATACACGTTCAATTACTGGCCCATCCGGCCCCGGTTTGCCGTTCTTTTCGGGGACGGCCATAACGATTTTCGCGGGGTAACAGCCCAGGGCCGTGCCAAAGCCAATCATATTCTTCCCTACATTACCTCTGGAGACATAGCTGTCGAGGAGTGGTTCGCTCGTTTCGACAACAGCGACCTGCCCCAGCTTTCTCTTGGCAGGATACCGGTAAACAGTGCCTCTGAAACATCAGTTGTGGTGGATAAGATAATCAAGTACTCTTCCGGCGCAGACGCGGGAGACTGGACCAGGTGCCTGATCCTTGTGGCGGATGACGGGTATGCACTGGGCAGGCAGTGCGATTTTGTTACCAACCACGTCCCCGGCTCCGAGGAACTTGATTCTCTTTTTCCAGCTGATTTCGTAAGACGAAAAATATATCTGGACTCTTACCCGTTCGACCCGCCGGGGATCGGCACCAGAAAGCCTGCGGCCAGCGAGGACCTGATTGCCTGGTGGAACCGCGGAGCACTGGTTGTTAACTATCTGGGCCACGGCAGTGAATTGACCTGGGCGCAGGAGCGGGTCTGGGACACCGAAAGGGACCTGGCTCTGCTTACCAATGGTTATCGCCTGCCGCTGGTGCTTAATTCATCCTGCTCGATCGGCCGTTTCGATAATTACGTCGACCAGGCAATGGCAGAGCGGCTGCTCAGTCTAAAGGGCGGCGGGGCTGTAGTGGTTTTCGCCGGCACCAGGGTTACTTTCGCTTTCCAGAACGTGGCGCTGAATAAGCTGTTTGTGGAATATTTATTCAACGAAGAGTCCAGGCCAATCGGGCTGGCACACCTCGCGGCCCGTCTCGGTCTCGGCGGCCTGGACCGCGGCAATGCGGAACGCTATTCGATCTTCGGCGATCCGGCACTGAAATTGCATACTCCTGGAAAAAAGTTGAAAATCGAGCTCGCTCCACACATGGAATTAAAAGCTGGATCGAAAGTGGATTTCACCGGCAAGGTCGAGGATAAGGCGGGCAAACCTGAGTCGTCGTTTTCTGGAGTAGCTCAGGTCAAGTTCCTCGGGGTCGGCAGGCCGGTAGATATTTCCTACCAGTGCCGGACAGCTGGCGGCTTTCATGAAAGGACTGTCAGCTTTGAGCGTACGCCTTCAGTGCTTTTCGATGGGCCGGTGACAATCAGTGGCGGCAGTTTCAGCGGAGCGTTCATACTGCCGGCTAACCTGGCCGCATCGATACCTTCAGATACAATGGATCTGGGAAAAGGGATGTTTATCGGCTACGCAACCAGCGAACTGACTGATGCGGCTGGTGCAAGTGCGGAAACACCGTTTCTTGCAGGGATACAATCCATGGCTGATACTTCAGCCCCGAAAATAAAGGTTTTTTCACAGGGCAGGGAACTTTTTGACGGGGACAGGATGAGCGGCTCCCAGAGACTGGAACTTGTGATAAGCGATGAAAGCGGTATCAATACCACAGGCCGTCCAGGGGAGCAGTTGACAGTGGAAGTGGATGGCGGTCTGACTTGGTCGGCTGATCTGACTCCTCTGTTCAGCTACAGAAGGGACAGCTACCAGGAGGGAACTGTAGGGCTCGATCTCTCGAAAGTCGGGGAAGGCCTTCACAGCTTCCGTTTCCGCGCCACTGACAATGCACTCAACACTGCCCGCATCGAGCTGATGCTCTATGTTGCCGCAGACGGCGGCGAATTAACTTTAAGCAACGTAATCAATTACCCCAATCCTTTTTCTGAGGAAACTGCGATCTGCTACGAGATCAGCGCCCCTGCGGACGTGCTGATCCGGATATTCAGCGTGGCCGGCCGGCCGGTGA
>JAUVUV010000016.1 GCA_030604975.1 Candidatus Glassiibacteriota bacterium
AATCTCATACAGTCTCGCTCGGCCGTCGGCTCACTCTTCACCCCTCACCCGAATTCCTTTGCAGGCAAGAGTTTGATACAGACTGAATTGAGAAAGCTGGAATAAACACAACCACGTTTATTTAACGAAACCAGTTACCGTGGTGGAAATTTTCTTCGGATATATATAGACCGGCATGCAGACTAGCAAGAGTTTGTATGTTTTACAGTAAGTTCGACTTCTGCCTTGTCAAATAGTTTATTAGCACCTGGTATGAGGTTCTTCGAACCCGTACCTGGCTACAAGATAAAATCTAAATCAAAATTTAGCCATTAATTTCTTATCTTATCTCCTCCTGGACACCGGATCCCCGAAATCACCGAGCAGGGCATATCTGTTTTCCCAGACAATTAAACAACAGTACCCATATAAAATTGACAGGCTTTTGCTTTCCTCTGCCGCCCTTGAGGGGTGCAAACAGCTATTGCCGAAATTCTCTTCTCAGGCTATGGACGATAAACAACCCGAAACCCAATGTGGCTATCTCCAACTCCCTGGTGCTCTCTGCCGCGATGGGCAGATCGAATGTAATCAGAGTGGTTAAACCAACTGCCGCCGCGTAAGACACGGTAAGAGCCGGACTGGGGGCCTGTGGGATTGTTAATGGGGCTATTCTTATAATAATTCTCATCATAAAAATCGCTGCACCACTCATACACGTTGCCGTGCATGTCGTACAAGCCCCAAGCATTGGGTTTTTTCACGCCAACAGGATATGTGCCACTGGTATTCGCACTATACCAAGCGTACTCGGTCAAGCGAGACTTATCATTACCAAAACAGTACTTTTCATTGGAGCCGGCCCTACAGGCATACTCCCACTCGGCCTCAGTGGGTAGGCGGCAGCCGTTCTTGCTGAAATCGCACTGCCAGGTGTCCGTGTTGTAACAAAGATCAAGGCCAGCCAACTCGCTTATCCTGTTACAGAAACGCACAGCATCAAACCAGCTTGCATTCTCCACGGGAAAATTATTTCCTATGACCCGTGAAGGATTCTTTCCCATAACCCTTTGGAATTGGCGCTGGGTGATCTCAGTGGCACTCATTAAGAATTCCGATACGTTAATCCGATGAACAGGTTGCGTATTATCGGTGTTCCCATTCTCCAAACCCATCATGAACGTGCCCTCAGGAATCCTGACCATCTTTATTCCTAATAGCTTTCCAGACGTTCCTTTTCCGCATGCCAAACAGAATAAGAAGGCAATAAAAATGAGGTAACGTTTCATCAGCACCTCCATGCCTTGAAAAGGTCAGGAAAACCAGCTTTTCCCCTGTCGCCCACCGCAATTGTTGCATAGGTTGGCTGGATGGAAATCATATCGCTGCTGGAAAGTATATCGCTGAAAGTGAGATAATAGTTCGGGAATTTTTTCAAGAACTCTCTCGTACACGTGAGTTGTTTATATCAAACAAGCCTGGTTTATGAAAGGCGGGCTTTTTTTAAAACGAAATCAAACAGCCCCAGCCAAAAAATAATTAAACCATTCTTTAACTATTAATTCCTTTTTCCATACTCCGTCATCTTCCTTTCAAACACAGAGTAGACGACTGGGACGAATATCAAGGTAATCATGGTCGAGCTTAACAGCCCGCCGATCACGGCACGAGCCAGAGGAGCCTGGGCCTCGCTGCCCTCTCCGATACCGAACGCCAGGGGTGTTAGTCCGAGAATCGTTGTCAGCGCTGTCATTAAAATCGGCCGCAGGCGGCGGCATCCCGCCTCCTCGATTGCCTCGCGCAACTCCATCCCGTCTCTTCTACGCAGAAGGTTTGTGTGGTCCACCAGCAGAATCGCGTTGTTGACCACGATTCCGCCCAACATGATACAGCCGATAAAGGACTGGACGTTGAATGTAGTGCCGCTCAGAAAGAGCAGCAGGATTACCCCCACAGCAGCCATTGGAACACTAAACATCACCACGAACGGGTCGCGAAGAGACTCGTACTGGCAGGCCATTACCATGTAGACCAGAATGAGCGCCAGCACGAAACTCAACAGCAGCTCATGGAAGGCTTCCTGTTGTTCCTCATAGTCACCGCCGAAAACGATTGCGAAATCCCGCGGCACCGGGACAAACTGAAGTTTTTCGCGGATGTCGTCCAGAATAGAGCTCATATCACGCCCGCTGATATTGGCTGAGATCAGAACGACCCGTTCCTGGTCTTTGCGCTCGATCAATACCGGGCCGGTGCGGGGTGTGATCTGGATCACATTGCGCAGCACCACCGGCTGGCCGTCCGTATTGGTAAGGGTAAGGTCGAGTATCTCGCTCAGGTCCATCTTCTCGGCATCCTTGACCTGGACGAGGATCCTAAATTGATCCCCGCTCTCGTGGTAGTATCCGGCCGGGGTGCCGGAGAGCACTGTCTGAAGGGTGTTGGCGATCTGGGAAACGGTCAGTTTCATATTGGCCGCTTTCTGGCGATCGACAATGATCAACTCCTCCGGTATGCCCATTTCACGGCTGATCTTGGCATCGGTGACCCCAGGCACCTCCTCGACCAACTCGAGCACCCGCCGGGCAAGAGCATCGCTTGTCTCCAGGTCGTGTCCACGCACCTCGACCTGGATTCTTTCGGTGCCGCCGCTGATAATACGGAAAAGGAACAGACCCTGCCCCTCGCGGGTGCGGATGATCATCCCGGGAATATTGGTCAGTTTCTGCCTGAGAGCAGAGGAGATCTCCTCACTGGAACGCGAACGTTCTTTCTGAGGCACGAGCGCGATGCGCATATCGCCTGTGTGCGATCCCCGAGTCCGCCAGCCGACCCCCCCGATACTGGTCACCGTGTTTTTCAACTCCGGTACAGTCTTTATAACAGTCTTCTCGATAAGGTCGAATTTTTTATCGAGAACTTCCACCCTGGTGCCGACATCCATCTCTGCAGTGACTCTGACCTCTCCCTCGTCTGCCTTGGGCATGAACTCTACACCGATCAGAGGGATGAGCGCCAGGCTAGCCACAAAAATGAGCACTGTAACCGCAACTACCAAAAGGCGGTGGTCAAGCGCGGACTGGAGAAAGCCCTTGTAGCGTGCCTCGACCTGTGTAAAGATATGACTGCTGAGAGCGAAAATTTTCCCAGCCAGTGTGTGGTTCGTCCCGGATGGATTATGCTGGATCGATTCGAGCATTTTCGCAGCAAGCATCGGAACCACAGTAACTGCCACAGCCAGTGAGCAGAAAAGAGAAAAACTGACAACCAGGGAAAGCTGCTTAAACATCACCCCTGACATTCCCCGGATGAAAATCAGGGGGAGAAAGACTGCCAGGGTGGTAAGGGTGCTGGCGATAATTGCAGAGGTCACCTCCTCGCTTCCCTCCACAGCCGCTTCTTCGCGCGGGACCCCGGATTCCCGGAGGCGAAAAATATTCTCCAACACCACGATAGAATTGTCAACCAGCATGCCGATTCCCAGGGCCAGCCCGCCGATTGTCATGATATTAAGCGTGAATCCGCCGAAATAGATCAAGGCGAAAGTGGCGATGATCGAGACCGGGATGGCAGTGGCGATGATCACCGTACTGCGAATCTCACGCAGAAAAAATAGCAGCACGAGCACGGCGAGAATGCCGCCATAGAGCGCCATGGAGCCGACATTGGAGATCGAGCGCTCAATGAATTCAGAGGTGTCGATAATCGGGGAGATTTGGATCTGTGGTATGTCGCGGTTGATCCTCTCGACTTCAGCGAGGACCCCGCGCGCAACATCCACTGTGTTGGTGTCCGACTGCTTGCGCACCCCCAGGCGCACACCGGTCTTGCCGTTGACTCGAACGATCCTGGTAACCCTCTCCCAGGAATCCTCCACATCAGCGATTTCCCGGAGCTGGATCGCTACGCCCTCGCGGATCGCGACTATTGTGTTTCTTATTTCCTCCAGGTTGTTATAATGCCCTGGAGTGCGGATAGTGACCTCATAAATGCCCCGGTCGATAGTTCCCGAGGCAAGGTTGATATTCTCGTCGCGGATCCGCCTGAGGATCATATTCATCGGTAGATCGAGGGCCTTGATTTTGTCCGCGTTGAGGTTAACATGGATCTCGCGGTTGAGCCCGCCCCAGACATCGAGCGCGGCCACTCCCGGGATTCGTTCAATGCGGTACTTGATCTGGTCGTCGATGATCCGGCGCATCTGCACCGGGTCGAGGTTGCTCGATGCGCCAAGGATCAGCACAGGGAAGCTCGCCAGGTCGAACTTGCGCAGGCTCGGCCTTTCGGCGTCCTCGGGAAGGCGGCCTATCACACGGTCAAGCCGGTCGCGAATGTCGTTGGCCGCAGCGTCGAGGTCGGTGCCCCAGGTAAAGGTGACCCGTAGCCTCGAACGCCCCTCGGAGGAAACCGAGGTTACTTCCTCCACACCCGGCACACTGCTCACCGCCTCTTCCAGAGGGCGAGTGACCAGCTCTTCCATCTCCACAGCGCTGGCGTTCTCGTAGTTGGAAAAAATGCTGATCGAGGGATAGGTAATCTCCGGCAGCAAATCGATGGGAAGGCGGGAAAAAGCCACCGCGCCGATCAGGATTACAATCAGGGTCACCATAGTGGTGAAAATCGGGCGGCGTACCGAGTGCCGGGATAGTTGCACCTCATTCCTCCAGTCATATTCTTCGCTGAATCGGGAAGTTCTCTCTGGCCTCTCTTGCAACACCGCGCTGCAGTGTCATTCTACCTGCTCGGCCGCAATTATCGTAGCTCCGTCTTCCAGCAAGTGCTGCCCCAGGCTCACCACCGAACCGGATATCTCAGGTTCGAGCAGCTCTGCCAGTTCCCCGTTGAGAATGCCCACGCTCACCGGGACGAAGCGCACTCTGGTGTTCTGCTCCTCGGCCAGGAAAACGCCCTGTTTGCTGTTGCGGCGCGTAAGAGCAGCGACCGGGACCACAGTGGCGTTCTCGTGCTTGCCGTAAACTAATGAAGCGCGAATAAACATGCCCGGTTTGAGCAGATGGTTTGAGTTGTCGATTCCAACCTCGACTCTGGCCTGACGAGAGGTTTCTTTCAACAGCGGGGCGATTCTCGCGATCCGTCCGGTGAAAGTGCGGCCCGGGAACGCATCAGTGGTGATTTCCGCTTCCATGCCGACCCGCACTTTTGGATAATCCCGTTCGATCACGTGAATCACTGCGATCAGGAAGTTGATATCGAGGATCGAGACTATCGGCGTGTTCGGAGTGAGCATCGCCCCGTCATCTTTGAACCTTTCGCCGACTACCCGGTACTGGACGTTTCTCTCCCCTTCCTCCCAGGAGGCTCGAATCCGGGTGTAGGACAACCTAACCTGGGCCTCTTTCCAGGCCGCTTCTCTTTCGGCCACCCGTGCCAGGGCCACCTTGTAACGGGCCTCCTGGGCCTTGAAACTCGCCCGGGCCATATCGTAATCCGCTTCAGAGGCGATTTCCTGGTTGTAAAGGGCCTTGACCCGCTCGAACTCACGGCGGGCCACTTCCAGGGAGCTTCGGGTCTCCTCGAGAGTCGCCCTGATCACTTCCAACTCGGCGCGGGCCTTTTCAGCCTGCTGGGCATACTCGTCGTCATCGATCAAGGCTATCAACTGGTTGTAACCCACTTCGTCGCCTATATTGACCAGAACTTTTTCCAGGCGCCCGGAAATTTTCGGGGCAGCGATAAACTGGGAGCGAGGCAGAAGCGATCCAGTGAACAGCCCTACATCGTTGATCGTCATCTTGCGAACCGGGCTGAGCGCAACCGCTACCGTTGCCTGCCTTCCGGTATCCGCTCCCGAGCCGCTGCCGAAAACTACCCGGTAGATCTGCCAGAGCACAAGGCCAGCTAACACACCAAAAATAAGTGTTTTATACCCTTTGCTCATTATTCGCTTTTCTCCTCCCTATGAAAGATGGCCACACCCCGGACGGAAATCAACTCCTCGTTCCCGGTGGATGTTAAACATCTACCAGGCGTCCCTTCTGTGCCGCATGTGTCGCGGTGATTCAGATTCTGGCATCCGGATCGTCTCCGCTGGCCCTATCATATGTTTGCACTGCATTCGTGGACTTTGGGTGAAATCGGTGTACATTGTCAGATTTTTTAGACAAATTCAGACTAAAATTAGTGCGTGATTTTCTCTACCAAAAATAACTCACCTGACTTTGCAAAGCAAAAGAGAAATTAAGCACAACGTCGAAAAACGTCCATGTTGGGAAGACATATAAAATGGCCACATTCACCTTTTTAGCCCGGATTATTCATGAAAGCCAGACCTTGACAGGGCTAATCACTTATTTTCACATTTTTATCAGCCACCGAGGGAGGGGGGCGGCGGCTGGGCGACTTGGAGTCGCACAGACCGTTGCGCTTTTGCGCAACGGCGCGCATTTCATGCGCCCGCCGCCCCCCAAACTCCGGGGAAACATAACATCTTACTGATTTATGAATAATCCGGGTTAAAACACTCTCCCATTGGGTACAAGACGTGTTTTTATTCTTTCAGGGCTTCCCGCACGGACACTTTTCCCAGGTGATACCAGCCGTCAGAGCCCTTGTCCTCGATTGCAAGCAGAACCTTGGGTTTCAGAGTATGCGGATCCAGGATCGCGATCCCGAGATCGTAGGTTCCCTCCGGCATATCCACGGGCATGAAAATGGCGTCATCGTATACGATATCGCCGGGGAGCCATTTGCGGATATCCTCGTCGAGATAGAAAACCTCGGTTCTCTTGTCGTTTTTGAGCCTGAGGGCGAGAGTAAATTTCCGGTAAATCGGGGCAACGCCCTTGTTTTCCCACCAGGTGCGGAAAGCGAGTTTGCCGTGCAGCCGCACAAATTCAGGATATGAAAATCTGCGCAGCACGAACCGGTAGCCCATTTTCTTTAGCCAGCGGTTGACCTCGGGCCACCACTGGGGCGGCACAGCGGAGGACTTGGCGTTGAAAGAGGAGATGTGCCACTTGAGCGACTGGTCGAATATATACCTGACATCATCAATGTCATAGCCCTGCTTGTCTCTCCAGCTCAGCAGGGTTCCGCAGATCTCCAGGGTGACCGGTGCGGTTTTCCAGGCGTCTGCCATGCCGAACTCGATTATGCCCTGCGGGTAGTAATCCCACATGTGGGTCCAGCCGCCCTGGTCCCTGGCCCAGAACCCGAGATCGCCGATACAGTCCACCCGCCAGCCGACATTGCCTTTTTCGCGGCCGTACTAGTTGGTTTTCTCATCAGTGAGCAGCATCACTTTATTTGTTTTTGGAAAAGCTTCGAGATAGGCATCCACCAGGGCTTTTCTGGTTTTTTCCTGAAGCAGGGCCGAGCCTGCGCCCTCGCCCCAGTAGCCCACTATCGACATATCCACGAGTTCGAGGTCCGGGTGGCCGTCATAGCGGTACCCGAGATCGCGCACCATGTCCGTGAAATGCTTGATATAGCGTGGATCGTCAGCGTCCACGCGCCACCTTCGGTGAGTCTTTTGCTCTTCCGGCTCCTCAGGGCCGAACATCTTTCTCAGCCAGGCGGGCACATCCTTGTCAGGGCCTCCGCCGTAGGGAGCGATCCGTAATAACAGCGTCTGGCCGCGCTCGGCGGCAGTCTTGAGCACCCTGTCGATCATCTCCCAGTTGTATTCGTCCATCTCCGGTTCGAGAAATTTCCAGTAGACCCGGAAATAGGCGGTGGAGGTCATCGGGTGGTCGGGGTTCGTGAGATCGCCGTCGAAATCCTGGTACTCGATAGGGAACCCTTCGGTCCAGCCACTCCCGGGATTCAGCGTGTCGCCGTTGAACCGCTGGAAAGTGTTGAAACCGATTCCCGGGTTGACCAGGACATCGTCGATCTCTTTCGGCCGCACGACAGTGGTATCAGGGTACTTGTCCTGGGCGTGGGCGGAAAAGTTTAAAAAAGCGGAAAAAATCAACAAGGTCAGAATCAGTTTCCTCATGTCCTTTCCTCCGTGACAGATGAGTATTGCATGGATAAAAAAAGTAGGAAAAGAGGTTAAAACGAACGAATTATTTCCCGTAGATCACTCTGCCGTCGAAAATAGTGTAAACTACCTCTGTATCAAGGACTTTATCTTCAGGAATTTCCAGCAGGTTTTGCGAAAGGACCACCATGTCAGCCAGCTTGCCTGGTTCGATCGATCCTTTGATATCCTCCTCGAACGAGGCGTAAGCCGAGCCCAGGGTGTAGAGCTCGATTGCTTCTTCCATGGTCAGTTTCTCTTCCGGGAACCAGCCCTCGCCCTTCTCGCCTTCTCTGTCTTTCCTGGTGACAGCCGCATACAGCCCGTCCATTGGGTTCAGGATCTCCACTGGCGCGTCAGTGCCGAAAGCGATGTTTGCTCCTGCGTCCAGGACACTGCGCCAGGCGTAGGCGTAACGGCAGCGTTTTTTTCCGAGTCTGTCTTCAGCAAATCTTTTATCCGTAATACAATGGGAGGGCTGCATCGAGGCGATTACTCCAAGCTGAGCAAACCGCGGCAAATCGCTTTCAGCGAGGAGCTGGGTGTGCTCGATCCGATAACGGGCCTCCCGCCTGCCGTTGGCTTGAATCGCTTTTTCATAGACGTCCAGCACCAGGTGGTTGCCCCGCGTGCCGATTGCGTGTATGCCGATCTGGAATCCACGGCGGTCCGCCTCCAGCACCACCTTTTCTAGTTTCTCCGGTTCGATTACCAGCACCCCGGAGGTTGACGGGTCATCGTTGTACGGCTCGAACAGCGCCTCAGTTGCCGAACCCAGGGTACCGTCGATAAAGCTTTTCAAAAATCCGAATCTGATCAGCGGATTATTCTTATATTTCTCTTTAAGCTCGGAGTACTCCTGAAGAGTTTCTGGATCGTCTGTCAATTTTGGGCAGTAATATACCCTGACTGTCAGTTCCCCGTTGCCAGCGGCCTGATCGAAAAACTCCAGCCCCCTGCCGATATGGTGTATGCTCGTTACTCCGAATATTTTTGCCTGTTCGAGAGCCAGTTTCAGGTGTCTCAGGTTGTCCTCTTCCCCATTCTTGCTGTAATGGGACCTTTTGACCTGCCCCATTGCGTTTTCTTTCAGCACGCCTGTGGGTTCGCCTGTATCAGGGTCCCGGACAATCTCGCCACCGTCCGGGTCCGGGGTATCTGCGGTGATACCTGATTCTTTCAGAACATAGCTGTTCACCAGAACGCTGTGGCCGTCCACCCTGGAGAGCGATACCGGGTTGTCCCGGGAAACTTCGTCAATCACCTCTTTTGTCGGCCAGGCTCTGTCCGGAATGAGTGACTGATCCCACCCCCGGCCGATAATCCATTGACCCGGCTCGACCTTTTTCACCCTGGCGGCGACCCTCTCTCTCATCTGGTCGTAGCTGGTGATCCCGACCAGGTCCACTTTCTCAAGTGCAGAACCCACAGAGAAAAAATGCACGTGGGAATCATTGAAACCGGGCACCACGAATTTCCCCTCCAGGTCAATCACCTTGGTTACACCAGGCTTGACAAACTTTTCAATCTGCCGGTTTGAACCCACGGCAATAATCCTGTTCCCGGTCACCGCAACCGCCTCTGCAAAGAGGTTATTCCGGTCAACCGTAAAAATATGGCCGTTTTTAAGTACCAGGTCTGCCGGGAGGGGCTTTTTACAGGAAAAAACACTCATCAGCATCACAAATGCCAGGCTGAACAGGGCCAGATTCACGGCATTTCTCCAGAATTAAAGGTTATGCTTTCGATTGCGATTTCGTGTAAGAATGCAGAATCTTACTCATTGACTTCTTCGGTCCAGAACTCACGCTCCCACTCGAACTGTTTCAGCTCCTCGAGCTGCTCAGGGGTGAAAAGATCATGCGCGGTCACTTTGAGATTCGACCGCAACTGCTCCTTGTTCTTGATTCCCACGATCACGGTGGAGCTGGCAGGATGGCTCAGGCAGAACAGAAGGGCCAGCTCGACCATTGTTATCTCGGGGTATCGCTCATCCTTGAACCTGCGAATCTCCTCCACCCTTTCAACGGTGGCTTTCAGGTTGTTGCCCCGGAAAAAGTGCCGCCTGAAATCGCCTTTGCCGAACCTGGTTTTCTCGGTGAATTTTCCGGTGAGAGAGCCTTCATCCAGGGGCACCCGGATTATCGTGGCGACATTGTTTTTTCCGCAGGGCTCGATCACGCTTTTTGCAGTGCGCTGCTCGAACAGGTTGTAGATCACCTGCACACTGTCGATCCGCCCAGCCTCGACCAGCGGGGTCACGTCCTCGGGACGTTTTTCGCTGGCGGAAATCCCGAAAGCCAGAAGTTTTCCCTCCTCGCGCAGTTTCTCCAGGGTCTGGTACCACTCATCGTACTTGTTGAAACCACTGGTCCAGGTGTGAAGCTGCATCAGGTCGATTGCCTCGGTTCCCAGCCGGCGAAGGGAGAGTTCGACACGTTCTCTGAGATAGCTTGAAGGGTAGAACTGCTCGATGTCGTCGAAATCCGGATCGACCCACCAGAGCTTGCCTTCAGGCGGGATCTTGGTGGCGACATAGACCCGATCTTGCCTGCCGCGCTCGGCCAGCACCCTGCCGATCAATTCCTCGCTGTGGCCGTCACCGTAAGCCTGCGCTGAGTCGATAAAGTTCACGCCTGAATCCAGGGCCTCGTGCAGGGTGGCGACCGATTCAGCGTCATCCACCTTGCCCCAGGCGTCCCCGCCGATTGCCCAGGCCCCGAAACCGATTTCGCTCACTTGCCAGCCCATCCGTCCGAATGTCCTGTAGCGCATGGTATATCCTCTGGCTGAAAGTTTAATCACCAGCAAAATTGCAATTCATCTCATGAGATTGTTTTCATATTAGCTATTGGAGCGAGAACATGTCAAGGCGAAAACAGCAGCGGAGTGTAACAAATAATATTTCGCCAGTCCTGGTTTACCCTTGAAATCTTTCACTGTCAAATAAGCGGATTGACTACCAGCTTGCGATCTTTTAAGTTAATATCCCGATTTTTAAGATTTTGGACTTTAGCCACGGCAAATCAAAGTTCACCCGAAGGAGTTTCTCCTGCCATGAAACTGGTGATTTTCGAGCCTGAAAATTTCTACAATTTTTATCCTATTGCATATCTCCGGCCCACATATGAGCTGCGCTGCGGCCACAGCCTGCTCTATGAAAAGATAATCCGCAACCATCCCGGGCTGTCCGTTTCCTTTTTCTGCCGCGACTGCCTGGCGGAAACCTTTTCCAGCCGGGCACCCGAGGGCGCATCAGTCAATGACCTGGCTGGCCTGGATGATGATCTTCTGGTGGTCAACGGGTGCATACTCGCCGGTAACTGGAACCTGGAAAGAGACGGCGGCGAGGAAATTGGGATGAGCCCGGAGGGCGACCTGCTTTACGTACGGATAAGCAGGGAGAGCGCCGTCTCTCTGCCCAAAGATGATATCCACGCCTTTCTTGCTGCTGCAGCGGAGAAACTGCCCCCAAAAACGGATGAGAGTCTTACCCTGATCAGATACCAGTGGGAGCTGATCCGCCACAACCCGGAGGCCATTGTCTCTGATTTCGAGATCGCGGGAAAAAGCGGGGTCGAGGGCATTCTTCACTCAACCGCCACTGTATTCGGCTCCCTGGAAAATCTGTATATCGCCCCTGAAGCCGAGGTGCATCCCCAGGTAGTGATCGACACCAAAAACGGGCCGGTCACTATCGAGCGCGGGGCGATTGTGTTCCCGCACAGCCGGGTCGAGGGCCCATGCTATATCGGCCCTGAATCCCAGATCACCAGGGGCAACATCCACGAGGGATGCTCGTTCGGGCCAGTGGTCCGGGTCGGCGGAGAGGTCGAGGAAAGCATCATCCACAGCTACTCGAACAAGTACCACGACGGCTTTCTCGGCCACGCCTACGTGGGCGAATGGGTCAATCTCGGCGCGCTGACCACCAACAGCGACCTGAAAAACGACTACAGCACAGTGGAAATGTATATGCAGGACGCCGGGGGCAAATGGAGCTATCTCGACACCGGGGACACCAAGGTCGGCGCTTTTATCGGCGATCACACCAAGACCTCGATCGGCACGTTTCTCAATACCGGCTCCCACGTGGGGGTGATGACCCTGCTGATGGGCACCGGCAAGGTGCTGCCAAAGTTCATCCCCTCGTTCAGCTGGTTCCTCGAGGGGGCGATCACCGCCGGATTCGGTTTCGGCAAGCTGGTCGAGACAGCCGAGGTCGCTACCGGACGCAGGGAACGTGCGCTGAGTGAGGCTGACAGGCGCTTGCTCGAACATGTTTATGAGCTTACCAGGCCCGAGCGGAGCAAGGCGATCAAGAAAGACCGGAGGAAACTGCTGAAAGGGTAATTTTTGTAAAGCTCTAAAAAAATATTCAATTTTATCCCGGATTATTGATAAATTCTTTGGCCGATTTTCTAAATTGTTGATTACTAGAAGGGTGTTGAAATTTCATCGATTTTCTTTTGTAGAAAAACGAAACAATGTCCGGGTTGAATTGAAACTGTTTGAAAAACGATCACTTGCGTAGGGACACGGCGCGCCGTGTCCCTACGGCGTCCAGGGTTAAAGACCTACTTATCGATTTATAAACACGCCTCTAATGAAAAACAGAATAAATCGAGTTAGCCGTCATGAGCCGCTGGCTCACCCGGAAATAATGAAAATGTTTTTTTCTGTAGGGGCGCGCGGCCGTGCGCCCCTACGGGTGGTTTTTACCGAAACCATGGAATAACG
>JAUVUV010000352.1 GCA_030604975.1 Candidatus Glassiibacteriota bacterium
AACTGGCAGCCCTCGGCGGTGATGGCGGATGCGGTTTACCTGCTTTCGAATAACTGGTCGGATGCAGCAAACCCAGCGCCGTCACATACCCTGAGAAGCGCATCGGATACTGAATATCACGTGGCCATACTCTCCGGAGACACTCCCAACACCACAGCCTACAATGGCGGCCTGGAGAACTTTCCACGCTTCCTGGAAAGCTGGAGCGGCCAGACCTGCACCATTGTCGGCTCTTTTATCAATCTTTTCCTGAGCGACAACGCCGCCGGCCAGTGGGCCTACGGCGATCCGATTTACAAGGCCCCGGCCCGCGACTGGTGGTTTGACCTTAACTTTCTGGATTTCAACAAGCTTCCACCAGGCACCCCCTCTGTGGGTTCAGTTCTGCGTATCGCATTCCGTCAGGAGTTTTTCGAGTAGGCAGGCGTTCTGAATAAATGTTATACCCCTCCCGGAGCGGGGGCGGGTTTTGGAAACCTGCCCGCGCTTTTTTTTACCTGATAAATGCTGTGGAACCAGCAAGGACGGTTTGCGAATCGCTGTTTCAGGACGAGTATTTTATCAAGGATGTGGTCTCAGAAATTGTAACCGAGGGATACCCTGTGGGTCTGGTTCAGGTCCCGGTGGCCGATCCAGGCGTAATCCACAGCCAGCCTGCGCACTTTGAGACCTGCTCCGAATGTGAGGTTTCTTTCATCCAGCCCGGTGCGCAGGAACATTCTTTCGTAGAGCGAGTATTCCGCGCCCAGGTGCAGAAGGCTCATCATGTAGGCGCTGGTAGAACCATAATTGGCCCGCCTGCGTTCAACCGGCACCGAGACCTCCACGGCTGCGATCAGCCGCCCGCCGGGCAGGCGAAAGCCCTCGTCGAGTGCCACTCCGGCTGAGATCCAGGGCTTGATATACTCTCTCTTTCCGGTGGAGTAGGCCAGAAAACTGGTTGTAATATCGCGGGCTGAAACACTCACAAGCAGCGGTACGAACCATCTCACGCCGAACACTGCTCCTGCGTCGAATCCAAAACCGGTAGCCGTGACATCCAGATAGCGCTCGTGCAGGATTTTGACATTGGCTCCGAAATGGTTCCTTTTGCCGAATTTGCGGCCGAACCCGGCCAGGATTGCGAAATCGTTTTTCGAGATATAGCGGTCGATAACCGGCCGGTTATCATCTCCCAGTTCTCTATCCGGGTCTTCAAGCCGGGTGACAACCGGGATACCGCCCACACCGAGATGGATCAGGCCCACGCCGACAGTCATCGGGCCGGCCTCACGGCTAAGGCGGCGGGTATAGCCGATAAAGTTGTAAACCACCTCACCATCGAACCGCTCGCTGTGCATGAACGCGATGCTGTTCAGCTGCATATCCACTGTCCGCGCCATTCCGGCCGGGTTCCAGTAAAGCGCCTCCGGACCGGCTACCAGGGTGTGGAACGCGCTGCCCATGGCCAACCCCCTGCCGCCGACACCCACACTGAACGATTCACCGGCGTACTTGCTCTGGGCGGCAAGGAGTGCGGGCACAAGGAGTGAACCCAGCCAGAGGACCCTGAACAAGGTGTGAACATTATTTAAAATCTTCATCCTGAACCACGCAAATTTCTTGACAAGGGAGGAGCAATGGAGGTATAATTCATCCTGACAGGAACATTGCAATTCAGGCATTTGTCAACACAAAGGTATTCAGCCAATCGCGTCCTCAGCTCGTGAGATGGTCCCCCTCCTATGAAATCGCTAAAACTCACGACGGTAATTTTCTGCCTGATCCTGATCGGGCTTCTGCCAAAAGACAGCGGCCAAAAAAATCAACCGCCCGTTCCCACTATAATAAGTGAGGCGGTTTCCGCAAACAGCGAATTCCGCTCCGGGTTACCAAAGGGTACTTCCGGTGATGGTGTCAGCCCGTTAGCCCTTGGAGAGGAAATATTCATGAAGCACTGTTCTGACTGCCATTCAACAATATTTATCTGGCAGAGCGGAATTCTTGCCGACGAGGCCGATTCGGTTGTGGCAACCATGTTGGCCAAGGACCGCACAAATCTCAACTCCCCCCAGCACAATCTCCTTCTCGAATACTTGAAATCAAGACTGCCTAAAAATTAATCTGCTTCCGGGGGAAGGATTCTCGATATCTCCGGTACTCCATCCGCCAGGTATTTCCAGCGCGTGCTGATTATCCGCACCACAGGAAAGGACAGCACCAGTCCCAGCCCCCCGGCCAGGGCTGCGACAGCGTTCTCACTTTTACCCCAGCCAAAAAGGCTGTTCAGGTATAGAGAGCCGGCAATGAAAGCCAGGAGGAAGGCGATGGGAACCAGGTAAAGAATCGCCGTGCCCCGGAGTATCACCCCCTCGTTTATCGAGAGTTCCACCAGGTCCCCTGCTCTTGCGCCAAGCGGATTCCTTACAACTGCCAATGCCTTTTTTCCGCTTTCGAGCGAGGAGATACAGGAACCTGATTCAGAACAGCCGTCACACATCGCACTGCGGGTTACTTCCACGTTTGCCCAATCGCCCTCACATTTCAAGACCTTGGCCCGGCTGCAGACCATCCGCTCTGTTTTCGCCGGAGTTTGACTCATCTGATTTTCCCCCAAGCAAATCCCTCAGATACTCCAGTTTCAAAGGCGCCTGTTCAAGTCCCGCAAGACTGATTTCACGGAACTCGCTGTCGATCTCATCGAGCCTGATCAGAAGGCTGTCGATTACCTCGGAGAGCCTTTCAGCAGGGATGCGGGCCTTGCGGCTTTCGAGTTTTGTCTGAAGTTCTCCGTCTGGGCCGAGTTCGTACGAAAATGCGGCCAGCTCAAGCCGGCCGTCCTGGACCCGGCACGTAACGATCAGAAAGTGCCAGTTCTTGTCACCCCTTGTCAGGCGGTCGAACAGGAACAACTTGTGATATTTTACTTCCTGCGGGTCGAACGCACCTGAGATCACCTCAAGGATATGTTCGCTAGTCGGCACAGGGTTATTTTTTCCATCGACATTTTTGGCAGTCATGGCAAGTCCTACAAATGATGCTGCTATTTGGAATATTCCTGGTGAAGTTTCCTGCTGGCGTTCACCACACTGACCAGTGAGGGATTAATCCAGATTGATTCCGGGGCCTATCCCGTTGGGATACTGGCGTTCCTTGAACACTTTCAGCAGCTGGCCGCCAGTACGCCTCCACCGCGAATTTAAGCTCGCGCTGAGACCCGATTCGCGGAAATCCCTGAATACTAGAGAGAGCATACCTGTCTCCTTTATCTTTACAAAATCAAGCCTTATTCCCTGAATAATCTCCTACAATATAATGTAAGAACGCGGGAAGAGAAAATTTTTAACCCGGATTATTCATAAATTTTTTGGCTGATTTTCTAAACTGTTGAGTACTAATGAAAAACAGAAATATCGAGTTAGTTAAGTTATTTTCTTCTTTTGGTGGCAAAAGAAGCAAAACCATTTCTTTTATAACTAAAAGAAACAAAAGTTAATTCCGGAGCTGTCTCTTTTACTTCGCTCCTTTGGAGGTCGCCTCGTGCTCAGGGCACACCCTGAGCACGAAAGGCATGCCGGATGTTG
>JAUVUV010000101.1 GCA_030604975.1 Candidatus Glassiibacteriota bacterium
ACCGGCCTACGGGAGAAATCGGAGCGGTTTACGTTCCCCGCGGCGGGGGGTTCCACCAGCATTGCTACGAGGGTTTCTCCCACTGGCATCCGAACGAATTCAACGCCATGCGGGTCAGAATCGAGGGCCAGCCGCCGAGGATTCAGGTCTGGATCGGGGAGACGAAAATCACCGATCACCAGAGCACTTTAAACAAGAATGGCAAGCCTTACGTGCCCGAGTCCGGGGTTATCGGCGTCCAGGTACACCCAGGCGAAAACTGGAAAAAGGGGAGCAAGGTTCTTTTCCGGAAAATTATGATCAAGGAATTGAAATAAGTCCAGCCTGAAGAAGAACTATTTTAAAAAAGGCCTAAGCCGCTTTATGCGCGCTTAAGCCTTTTTTTCCGCTAATTAGCGGGCTTTTCATACCTTTCATCCTGCGGAGGCGAAATGCTCTCTCAGCGACCATTTTTTCAAGCTTACCTGTCTCTGCCCGCTCTCTGCCTGGCTCTTATCCTGCTCATGCCTTCACCGCTCTCGGCCCTCATGCGGATCATTATCGACACGGATGCCGCCTGCGAAAGGGACGACCAGCACGCAATCGCCTATGCGCTCCTGAGCCCGGAATTTTTCGATATCGAGGGATTCACCGCCGTGCATAATGGCCCTGGAACACTGGAGAAAAATTTTATCGAAATCCACCACATACTTGGCCTGGCCGGTGTGAGCGGGATACCGGTTTACCGGGGAGCTGACGGCCCCCTGCCAAGTATGGAAAAGGCTGTGGACAGCGAGGCGGCACGTTTTATTATCGAGCGCTCAAAGGTGAAAGGAAAAGGCGAGCTGGTGGTACTCGGTATCGGCGCAGCGACCAACCTTGCCTCGGCGATCCTGCTCGATCCCTCGATAGCCGATCGGGTTACTTTCGCCTGGCTGGGGGGCGTCGACTGGCCTAACGGCAACAGCGGCGAACACAACGCTCTGCAGGATATCGCAGCCGTGAGGGTACTGTTCAGCGCGGATGCCAGACTGAAATATATCCCCTGCGGCAACAACGTGATGTTTCAGACAAAATACCACAGCGCAAAGGTTTTACGCGGGGTGAGTCCCCTGGGCGACTACCTTCACCTGCTGATGATGACCAACCGCTGGAGCATGGACGAACCGTTCAACATTGCCGACCTGATTGCAGTGGGCGTGCTGGCCCACCCTGAGTATGCCAACTGGCTCAGCTCGCCCGCGCCCTGGATCGATGATCAGGGCGTCTACGACTGGTCCCAGACTTTTGGAGAGATTTCTGTGGCCACGGGTCTTGTCGAGCACATATATGGCGCGCCAGTGCCTCTCTGGAACGAGTTTTACGCCAAGATAGCCGAGGCTGCGCCTGGTGAACCCACAAACGTGCGCGAGGAACTCTGCCGCGTGCTCAATATCCACCCCGACCCGCCCGATGTCGCTGCCGTGGAAGGGCCGGTGGAAAAGAAGGACGGTTTTACTCGCCAGGAGGTGCACTGGCCCACGATTTTCGGCGAAATCGTCCCGGCATATGTCTGCAAGCCATCGACTGCGCCCAAGGAAAAGCTTCCGGCAGTGATCTGTCTCAGCGGCACCGGAGGCGACCGGATCGTGCTCACATCGGAGAAATTCGGCATATTCGAATATGTCAGTATCGGCCGCGACAACCCCCACAAACGCCTTCACGGATGGGCGGCCGAGCTTACCCGCCGCGGCTATATCACCCTGACAATGACCCAGCGCGGACTTGGAGACCGCGGCCGGACGGGCGATAAACAGAGCAAAGCAGCCCTGATCCGGGGTTTCACCTCCCAGGGCATTCACGCACACGAGATCAGGCAGGCGCTGACCTACCTTTCCCGCCGCCCTGACGTGGACCCGGAGCGTATCGGCTGCACCGGGATGTCTTTCGGCGGGATCACCACTTTCTACACCACTGCGGCAGACTCCCGTTTCAAAGTGGCTGCACCGCTGTGTGGAGGCGTGGGAAGTCTTCGCCACATAATCGAGATCGGTACCCCTGGCTACCACGGTCATTACTGGTGGATCCCCCGGATACTGCTTCATTTCGACCACGGAGAGCTGGTCGCCTCCCAGGCCCCGCGGCCGTATTTTATCGCTGGGCCGCTGGATGATATCGGCATGCCCAAGGAGGGGGTGCAGGAGCTGCTCGACAAAGCCCGGCCTGCTTATGAGCGTGCCGGGGCCCCTGACGCCCTGGTCGCTTTCCGGCCCCCTGGACCGCATTCTTTCACCCTGGAGATTTTTGAAGAACTGGTGAAATTTTTTGATAACTATCTGTAGTTCGCTTTCTTTTCAGGAGGGCGCCTGATGAAAAGTTTCGCCCCGAATTTGCTGGTAAAAATCCCCGGCCCGGCGGGCCTGTTATTTCTTCTGTTGTTATTCACCACTGCTCAGGCAGCAGAAAAAAAGAAAATAATATTCGACACCGACCTCGGCGGCGATATCGATGACGCATTCGCTCACGCGCTGGTGCAGATCAGCCCGGAGTTCGAGGTGCTGGGAATCACTGTCGCGGACGGCCCGACCCAGGCCCGGGCCAGGGTGAGCTGCCGCATGCTTTACGAGGCCGGCCAGGAACACGTCCCTGTGGCGGTGGGCAGGCCGACCCGCCAGGGAAGCAAGCCGCCGCCGCAGTTGAGCTGGGGAGAGGGCTTCGAACGCTATCGGCCGATAAAAAAGCCAGCCGCTGATTTTATTATCGAAACTCTGCGCAAATACCCGCACCAGGTAACTATTATCAGTGTCGGGCCGGTAACCAACCTTGCCGATGCAATTGACAAGGACCCTGAGGCCTGGAAGCTGGTGAAAGAGGTTTATTCGATGTTCGGCTCGTTTTACATGGGCTATGGAGGAGATCCGCGCCCGAGTGCCGAGTGGAACGTGGTTGCCGATGTGGCAAGCTCCCAGAAACTCATGACATCAGGTGTACCAATCACCCTGGCCGGGCTGGACGTGACAACCATGGTGAAATTCAGCGCGGAAAGAAGGCTCCAGCTTCTCTATCGAAACTCACCCATGACAGATGCTATCAGCGCGCTTTACACTCTCTGGTCTATTGATAACCCGGACGGAAGAACCCCGACCCTTTTCGATCCGGTGGCTGTGGCAATGGCGATAACCGATGAGTTTGTCACCTCACGGGAAGCCCACGTGCGGGTTACAGACGAGGGCTACACGGTGATTGATGAAAGCCGGACACCCAACTGCAAGATCGGGATGCGAGTGAGCACGGAAAAGTTTATCGACTGGCTAACCAGAAGACTTCTGAAACAAAACCTGATGAGGTAAAACAGTTAACAGCACAATATTCCTGAAACTTTCCAGCGGGTTTAAAAGTTGATAAACCGATAAATCAATCCATTGCCGAAATGGAAACGCGGTGAACCTTTATTAAGGAGAAAGAGATGCGCTCATTTTTCACTCTTTTGCTTGCCCTTTTGCTGATTCCATCAGCCGTGATTGCCAGGCTGGAGGCCGGGTTAGGTCTTTCGCTTGCCCGGCCGCAGAGCGAGTTCAAGGATCATGTCGAATTTGCCTGGGGCGGCGGGGCACGATTCGGCTGGGGGCTCGGCATCGAGTCCGCGGCTGTGGTTTCCATTTTCGGTGATCTTAACTACCTGAACTATGGAAGGGAACGCCGGGTGGAGCCTTTCAGCATGACAATCCCCGATGTGGTCGTGGACGTGGTTACGGACAACTACATGTTCATGCTCAGCCCGGGTGTGTCTTTCGGCCTGCGTGACGGTACGGTCCGGCCCTACGGCGAGTTTTTCGGCGGACTGACCTATATCGCTACTAAAACCAGGATCGAAAACCGGGACTTTCCCTCAGAACCGATTGCAGAATCCACCAATTTCAGTGACTTCACCTACAATCTCGGATTCGGCGGAGGGCTGAAACTCCTTGTCTGGCAAAAAGAAATCGACATGGCTCTTACAGAACTGCGGGAAGCGCTGATTGATATCAAGCTCACCTATATCAAGGGCGGGGAGGCGGAGTATCTCAAGAAAGGCTCGATTAGCCGCGATCTGGGTAGCATATCTTATGAGACAATTCAATCGAACACCGATCTGCTACAGCTGCGCATTGGCATGTCATTCGGCTTTTAGCCTAAGTTTGGAAAAAGGTATGATTGATGAGTGAGCCCGGCGGAATCCCGGAAGAAGCGAAGGTTATTTCCGGTGCGGAATTGAGCGAGGAGTATCCCTACGAGCGGCGGGTCATTTTTTTCACCGGCCTGGGCCATGCGATGATGCATGTGCTGGAGCTGGTTTACGCGGGTATTCTTCCCCTGCTGATGGTCCGGTTCGAACTTTCCCTTGCCGAGGTGGGCGTACTGGTTTTCCCGAGCCTGGTCTTTTTAGGGCTGGGCAGCTTTCCGGCCGGGCTGCTCTCGGACCGCTGGGACTCCTACAAGATATTTCTGCTTTTCTTTTTCGGCTCGGGTGCCGGTGCCGTGCTTGCCGCGCTGAGCAGCTCTGTCTGGCAGCTGGCAACCGCACTTGGGGTCATGGGGCTGTTTCTCAGCCTTTACCATCCTGCCGGACTGGGCCTGATTTCAATGGGGGTACGGCGAAAGGGACTGGTGATGGGTATCCACGGGATTTTCGGCAGCCTGGGCCTTGCCATTTCGCCAATTCTGGCGGGTTTGCTGGGAGAGAATTTCGGCTGGCAGGCCGCATTTCTCCTTCCTGCGGCTCTGGCTTTCCTCTCTGGTGCAGTACTGCTTTTCTTTCCGATCAGGATCGCCCACCACGAGGTCGATGCAAAGGGCAATAAAGTGAAAGGCAAGATCGAACCCACCGCGCGGCGTACCCTGCTCTGGCTTTACAGCATAATGATCGTACTGGGGTTTGTCTACCGTGGCCTGATGACCTATCTGCCCACGTATTTCGGTGAGAATGTCCAAATGGGCTGGCTCTCAGCCGTGGTCGCCGGTGGTCTGTTCGCCTCGATCACCCTGACCATTGGAGGTCTGGGCCAGGTCTGGGGCGGCCACCTTTCGGACCGGATCGACCCGTTCAGACTCTATTCGCGCGTGGTACCCGCATTCGCTCCTCTTCTCCTGTTTGCAGTGCTTTTCAGCGGCTATCCGCTGGTTATCGGAATGTGCGTCTTCTTTTTCTTTTTCTTCTCCAGCCAGCCTCTTGAAAACCAGATGCTTGCCCAGGCCACTCCTCCCGATTACCGCAGCACGAGCTATGGGGTGAAGTTCGGCCTGAATATGGGAATCGGCGCTCTGGCTGCTCCATTCTGCGGCTGGATCGGGGATCATTTCGGCATGGCTTGGATTTTTTATACACTGGCCCTGATCCTGCTTGCCTCAGCCGTTGGAGTATTCCGCCTTAAGGCGGTCGTCAGAAACCAGGCATCGTCCTGAATCAATCAGGAATTCACCCTTTTAAATCTTCCGATACAGGCCGCTTGCGCCACAAGAGGCCTGGTGTTTTGATTGTGCGAATACCCTCTCCCTTGACGAATCTTGCCCATTTGAACATCTTTATTAGAGGTGTTCTGCATGGAAAAAAGGAACGGGAACGACATCGGAAGGCCGAGTGAAGGTTTGCGAATCACCGCTATCGGTGCGATAGCAAATATCCTCCTCTCGGTGGCAAAAATCGCAGGCGGCCTGCTGGGCCACAGCCGCGCCCTGGTTGCGGACGGATTCCATTCCCTTTCGGATCTTTCCACCGATCTTGTCGTGGGCCTGGGCCTCTTTTACGGTTCCCAGCCCAGGGATGCATGCCACCCTTACGGGCACAAAAAAATCGAAACCTTGGCGGAGGGAGTCACCGGGGCTATTTTATTAATTTTCGCCATTTGGATGGTCATCTCTGCCGGTCAGGCGTTTTTCGACGGCAAATTGATCGAACCATCTTTCACGGTGCTGGTAATCGCCGTTGCAAGCGTAATATCCAAGGAGTGGCTTTACCAGCGCACCGCAGCACTCGGCCGCAAGCTCCAAAGCCAGGCTCTTATCGCAAATGCCTGGCACCATCGCAGCGATGCGCTGACCTCGCTTGCTGCCTTGGTGGCAATATCTCTGGCAAAAATTCATCACATGCTGCTGGTACTCGATCCCCTGGCCTGTATCGGAATCTCAGTGCTGGTTGGAAAGATCGGTTTCGATATAAGCTACAAGGCCCTGAGGTGGTTGATCGACACCGCTCCAGAGCCGAAAATAATCGAGCGCATCCGCTCGGTAACTTTTGGTAATCAAAAGGTGCTCGGCCTTCACAACATACGGGCCCGTTACATTGGCGGACAGATCATCGCCGATCTTCATATCGAGGTCGATCCCTCGCTCAGCGTGGAGGAGGGACATTCAATCGCCTCGGAAGTTGAAAAAGCCATATCTCTGGAATTAGGGAACATTTACGATATTACTGTGCACGTGGAGCCGACCTACTCCAGGCAGAACGGTCACCCCTAAGTTGGACAACAAGACTGTCGCGCACGGGATAGATAAATTAGCGGAAACGGAGCAATCAGCCATGAACAGCGGAAAAACCACAGGCAAACTGCCCACGGTGCCTTTCGGGCCACACAGAGTTACGAGGCTGATCGTTGGCGGCAACCCTTTCGTGTGGAACAGCCATTTCAGCGAGGAGATGAACCGGGACATGGAGGGCTATTTCACGACTGAGAAGATCATGGAGACTCTCAAGCGCTGCTTGAAGGCGGGAATAAATACCTTCCAGGGACGCGGCGACTACCACCGGATATTCCACTACCTGGAACTGCTGCGCCGGGAGGGAAAGGATATCCAGTTTATCACCCAGACCGCAAGCGAGATGCACGACATCCATCATAATATCCGGATGATTGCCACTTTCGGCGCCATCGGTGTGTATTTCCACGGCACCGAAACCGACAAGTACTGGCGGGAGGGGAAGATAGACAAGGTGCAGGATTATTTAAAAACCATGCGCGACACCGGCCTTCGGATCGGTATGGCGGCACATATACCGGAGATTTTCGATTACGTGGAAGCCAGGGACTGGGACCTGGATTTCTACATGACACCTTTCTACAATATCGCCCGCAAGCCCCGGGAAAGTGCGGTAGTCACCGGCAAGTTCGAGGAAGAGGAGTTCCAGCCTGATGACCCGCCACGTATCTGCAAGTTCATCCAGTCCACCAGCAAACAGTGCCTGGCTTACAAGATTCTCGGCTGTGGCCGGAAGTGCGGCAGCCAGGACGAGGTGCGCGAGACTTTAAAATGGGTATTCGCCAGGATCAAGCCCACCGACTGCGTGGTAGTCGGGATGTTCCCTAAATATCTAGATCAACCGGTACTTAATGTCCAGTACACTGTTGAGGCAATAAAGGCCGCGGAAAAAGAATGGGTTTCACTTTTCTGAAATCGCAGTAATTACTCCAACGACAGAACAAGTTGTCTAGCCCGGATTATTCATAAATCA
>JAUVUV010000133.1 GCA_030604975.1 Candidatus Glassiibacteriota bacterium
ATGAATAATCCGGGTTAACTGTTTCTCCGGCATCAATTACCGAAAACCTCTTGAAAAAACCAGGTAAAGATTTCCACTCAATAGTGGAATTATTTTAGACTCAACTCTCTATTTATTGACAATTTTTTCTCTATCCTCTATTTTTCGGATAAGGTCTTCCCTATCTTCCCCGCATGTATGTAATACAAGCACAGGAGAAAAGCGATGCCTGAAAACCCGAGGATTAAACGCAAAGAATTTTTCGCCCGTTGCGGCAGCACCATTCTGGGATTGGGGTTCGGCGTCTCCTGCAGTTCGTCTGATAACAAAGCAGCAGGCGGTGCGCAAGCCAATCCCTCTCCAGAAAGAGCCAGCGATAGAAGCCCGGCACCGGCATACCGTACCCTGGGACAGGCAAAAATAAAAGTGACCGAAATCGGATTTGGCGCCAGCAGGACAATGGATCCGACTCTGATCAACCATGCGTTCAATAAAGGGATAAATTTCTTTGATACCGGCCGGGCTTATTATAACGGCCAGAACGAGCGCCTGGTGGGTAAGATTTTCAAAGACAAACGCCAGCAGGTCGTGATAAACTCCAAGATCAAACCGGACAGCCTGGAGAGGATGCGCAGAGACCTGGAGACAAGCCTCAGTGCTCTGGAAACGGATTATATCGACTGCTTGCTGATTCACGGCGCATCCAGGCCCGAGCATATACAGGGCGAGGAGACAATCGAGTTTTTCAGCCGGGCCAAGGAAGAGGGCAAGATACGCACGTTTGGTTTCAGCAGCCACAGCAACTTTATCAAGCTGCTCGACCTCGCTGCCGAGAAACCTTTCCATGAGGTGATCATGGTACCTTATAACTTTCTCGGCAGGTACACGCACATGCTCGGTGGAAGCGAGAAAAAATGGGCCGCCGGCGAGCTGGAGAAAGCGATCAAAAAATGCGGCGAGGCAGGTGTGGATTTTATCTCCATGAAAGGCTGCTCAGGCGGTTACATGAAAGATGAAAAGGGGCGCGAGACATACCAGGCAGCGCTTAAATGGATCCAGCGCAATCCATATATGAAAACCACGGCCACGGCAATGGGGAATTTCCAGGAGATCGAGGAGGATGCGGCAGCGATTGGTGGAGGCGGTCTGGGCCAGGCCGAGTGGCAATCCCTTGATCGTTATGCTTCACGCTACGGCAAGAGCTACTGTCGGATGTGCGGTAACTGCGAAGGCCGGTGCCCGGCAGGTGTCAAGGTGGCAGAGGTCAACCGTCTACACATGTACACCGTTGGCTACGGGGGAGAGATGAAACACCAGGCGCACTTCTCTTACTCCGCCCTGGGCGCTGGAAGCGCTGCCGCCTGCGAAACTTGTGAAACCTGCACGGTTCGTTGCGCTTACGGGCTGCCGCTGGGCAGGAAGCTGAAAGAGGCCCATGCAGTGCTGAGCTAGATCATCCTGATATGGAAAAAGCGGCTTGTGAACCGCCTTGTACACGCAAAGGGGCACGGCATTCCGTGCTCCTTTGCTGTAAGATCTCCTTGATTACACCATCCCCCAAGCCGCCTTACTGGTGGTACAGTCGCAGCAATGCTGCCGGTCCGAACGGGGGCAGATCGAAGAGCAGTTCCTGTTCGTCTTCCTCTCCCTTGCGTTCGATCCTGAGAGGCATGGGCCAGGGATTGCGCGATGCCAGGGTCAGGGTTGCGCGGACATATTCCTCAGTCTCCGGCAGCCGCAGGCGAACCCTTGCTCCGCCCCTCTGCAAATCATCAGCCAGCCTCAGATCCGGTCTTAGGATACAGACAACGACATCCTGCTCAGTGTTCCGGCTGTTGGCCGGTATATAAAATACCTGGCCTTTAAGGCCCGGTGTCAAGCCCAGCGCATGGGGTTCCAGGACCCATTCCCGTCCTTTGAGGTTTAGAAACAGGGGGCGGTAGGCCCGATCAAGCTGGGAATCACGCGACAGTTCGGTTTCTGAGGGAATCACTCCCCAGAGAAGTTCTTCTTTGAGAATCTCTTCGGCTCTTTCGGCGGAGAGCTCAGTTTCAGGGCCCAGATCAGCCACAATCGGGCGCGACAGTCCCATAAACGCAATCCGGCCAAGGTTTTCGAGGTCACGGCCCGCCAAACAGAGAACATCAATCCCCCGGCACTCCGAAATAGCCGGCGGTGGCGTGGCAAAGGCGAGTTTCTTCTTCTGGTTGACCAGATCGACGAGCAGGGCGCCCACTCCGCTCCGGTTCCCGCCCAGGCTGTATGCAGCACGGTTATGGACAACTGTCAGGTTGTCATCATGGGCGAAATCGATGCCGCTCACCGCCCAGTCATCAAAGAAAAAACCCTCGGCCTGGGGGTAGAGATCGAGCATCCTGCGCTGCTGTTCGAGCATCTCCCGACCGAATTGGCCAGCTGCGGAGGCGTGCATCAGCAGACCGCCCGCTCTATGAGCCATGGGCCGACCTTGTTCGTCATGTGCGATATCATCAGCGAAACGCTCGCCGGCGATTTCCTTAAGGCAATAGCTGTTAAACGGCGAATAAAGCACGGGCTGTAGTTTGAACTGAACAAGGTTCTCGATACAGGATCGCACGAGCCTGACTGATATATTTTCATATTGCGGCTCGGTATTGCTGGTCCAGGTAAAATCATCGAAACGCAGTGCCTGGGGCGGAACCCATTGCCCGCTGCGGTAATAATTCCAGTCTATTTTCGCCAGTTTCACCCCCCGGCGCTGAAGGCCGGCCAGCACCGAGTTCGTATATCCTGTGGGCACGATCCGGCTCAGGAAACCCTCAGCAGCGCTGACCCTTCGCGCAGGCTGGAAATAATCGCTGTATTTTTCAGCAAAGATCCCCAATGAGCTGCGCCAGTCATCCTCGTGGGCGTAAAGCCAAAGTGCTGTTTCCAGGGTTCTTCCTTCACCCATGCCAACAAGGTCGAAAGTAATCCTCAGCCAGTCGCACTCAGCCGGTCCGGGAGAAACGCCTTCAGGCAGCCGTGCCGGTTCCACTGTGAAACTTACCCTCACGCTCCGGATCTCGAGCGGCACTGCCAGGCTGAAAGCCGGTCCTCCTGCTTTCCAGATCGAGACCAGAGGGATGGAAATGCTTGCACCCTTTTCTCCTCCCGGACCATAGATAAATTTCGCGCCGGTTCTTCCGTCCAGCAGCAGCGGTTCGCCGCCGTTAGGGACCCAGAAATAGAAGTCTTTTGGCAGAGGAATCAGGTATGAAAAGCGCACTGAGCGTAAAGGTGCCTTTTTGTCTGTCACTGAAGCCTGAAAACTCATATAGACACCCTCACGGTCGCCCCAGACTTTCTGCTTTAGACTGTACTCGGCCCGGTAGAATAGCTTCTCGAAAAATGCTGAGTTTTCTTCCTCCACGAAATTTCTCACTCTCACCGAATCCCTTAAATCGCAGCAGCTCAACAGCTCGAGTTCATCGTAAATTTCTATCCCGAATCCGGCTGCCCGGTCGGTTTCAGGCCAGGGTCGCAGCAGGTCGTAAGCCGAACGCTCCTCGACAATACTGGTCACACGCCCGCTCAGCGAGTGAAGTTCGATTGTCATCCCGCCGCCGGTGATCTTGACCTGCTTATCCGGCAGAAGTTTAAGGGGTGGTTCCAGCGTACAGGAGGAACCAACAATTGCCAAAAGAAAGGCGGATAAGAATAAAATTTCGCCTGGCTTTCGAGGTCTGCAACTTTGTTTCACAGGAGGACCTCCGATAGATTTTGTGTTCCGTGGCCAGTGAAGTTTACCCTCCCAGGGCCGTGACTTTATCTTGAGATCTGCCTATTCGCCTTATCCAGAGACACCGGCAGCCTGCTCAAGCAATTTTGCGCATCGGTGTGAACCCAGAACTGTCATTATCATGGGAAGCTCCGGGCCGTGTCTTCTGCCTGTCAGGGCAAGCCTGACCGGCATGTAAAGCATCTTTCCCTCGACTGAAACCGCTTTACCCACAGACTTAAAAAGGGACTTCATCTCCTCGACCCCGGCAGAATCCTGTTCCCTGAGCCGGCGGGCCATTTCGGACAGCACTTTCCGGGCTTCCTCGCTGCCGAGCAACGCCTGGTCCTCAGCGTCCTCGATCCGGGGAGTTTCGCCGCTGAAATTGTCCAACTGCTTGCGGATATCTGTCAGCACCTCGAGCTTTTCGCGGCAGGCAGAAACGATCAGGCCGAACTGTTCCGGGCTGAAAGCTTGAGCGCGTTTTCCTGCAAAGGTGGCGAGCAGTTCGCCCAGCCTTTCTTTTTCGAGGGCGCGGATATATTTACCGTTGAGCCAGCGCAACTTTGTTCGGTCAAACACTGCTGCGCTTTTTCCCAGGCGCGTAAAACCGATTTCAGCTTTCAGTCGCTCCGGGGGAAGGAAATCCTCTCCACTTTCCGAGGACCAGCTCAACAGGCTCAGGTAATTGATCAGGGCCTCCGGCAAGTAACCCTCGGCTCGGTACTCGCTGACACTGATTGCGCCATGGCGCTTGCTCAGGCGCTGGTTGTCCGGACCCAGGATCATGGGTATGTGCGCAAAAACGGGCGGGTCGGCTCCCAGGCCGGCGTAGAGCATGAGCTGGCGCGGGGTGTTGGAAAGATGGTCATCCCCGCGGATCACATGGCTAATCCCCATCGCTATGTCGTCCACCACCACGGCGAAGTTGTAAGTGGGCCTTTCATCCGAGCGCAGGATAATAAAATCACCGATATTGCCGTGATCAATAGAGACATTGCCCTTAACCAGGTCTTTCCAGGAACTGGCTCCCGGCCCTACCCTGAAACGAATGCTCGTAGGCTTGCCTGACTCACCGGGGGTGTTCGGGCCGCTCATTTCCCCCCTGTAAACAGGGGATTCTCCCCTAACGAGATGTTCGCGTCGGAAATTTTCCATATCTTCATCGGTCATGTGGCAGTAGTAGGCCAGTTCGCGCTCTACCAGCAACTTGGCGGCCTTGCAGTAAAACTCTCCGCGCTCGCTCTGGCGGTACGGTTCGAAAGGGCCGCCCTTATCGGGGCCTTCATTCCAGTCCAACCCGAGCCAGTGCATGTCCTCGATGATTGATTTCTCACTTTCGACTGTCGAGCGCTCGAGGTCGGTATCCTCGATGCGCAGGATAAAAGCGCCACTCTCTTTGCGTGCAAGAAGCCAGTTGAGAACCGCCGTGCGCGCATTCCCGATATGAAGCTTTCCGGTGGGCGAAGGCGCAAAACGTACCCTGAATTCGTTTCCCATAACTTTCAATTCCTTGATGCTACAGGCGAATCACTGCGAATTTCGTCTCATCGCTCTTTTCAGCCTGGATTTCCTCACACTGCGGAACCAGAGGAAAATCAGAATCGCCACAGCCAGGGCAACCAGACCGAGACCGAGGTTTACATCTTTCAGTATAGATTTAATGAATTCCCACTTCTGCCCCACTGTGTAGCCCAGATAAACCATCAGGGCATGCTGGATCACAATTCCGCAGATGATCGGCAGAATAAATTTTCGCGGACGCAGCCTGCTCACTCCAGCGAAAAGGGGCACTATCGGGCGCAAGCCCACCAGAAGGCGGCTGAACAAGATCGTCCAGACGCCCCATTTCCGGTAAAACAGTGCGATCCTGGGCAGCAGATCCTCATGGAACAGGCGTTTGTGTTTCCTGATAAACTCCCTTCCCCTGCGAATGCCCACGTAATAGAGGAACAGGTTCGTGGCGAGGTTTCCCAGTGCCGTGGAGCCGAAAACCAGCAGGGGATCCAGAAACCCGCGGCCGGCAAGGTAAGCTCCGAAAACGGTTATAGTATCCCCTGGAAATGGTGGAATCAAGTTCTCCACTGCCGAGGAAACACCGAGCAGGATATAGATAAGCCAGGATGGTAAAATCTCGCTTAATTGATAGAAAAAACTTTCGATAGCGGCCCACCCCTTTCAGTTTCATTACAGCTGACAATATGACAAGGCGGCTGAATCTTTTGCCTGTCAAAGATCCAGTTTACCGGTTAATGAACTACCCTGCGGCAAGCCGCGGAGTATCACAATGATGAATTCGATCTATCTTATTCCCCCGAGGGCGAACACATCGAGACAACCCCCTGTGTCCCCCTTTGTTAAGGGGGATTATATACTGATCCCCTTTGTTAAGGGGGATTAACTACTGATTCTCCGGGGCGGATTACCCCGAAGCGAAGCTTCGAGGAATTCTTTTCTATTAAACGGGCATTTATTTTTCAGTGCTTACCAGAACCACGGCCCTGGCGGCAATGCCCTCCCCGCGTCCCAGGGCACCCAAGCCTTCGTGGGACTTCGCTTTCACGCTCACCCTTTCGATATCCACGCCGAGGA
>JAUVUV010000113.1 GCA_030604975.1 Candidatus Glassiibacteriota bacterium
ATCCATACGAGGAGGAAATTGTCGGCGAGGCGGTGCACGGGGCCTCCGGAGCTTTCCAGTGGAACCAGCGTTTCAGGCGGCGCGTGCTGAGGGCTGCTTTCGAGAACCTCATCGATTCGCAGTACGAACTGCTGGAGCTCTGGTGGAACCAGGCTGCAGGCGAGGGCAAGAACTGGTGGTGGCTTACTTTCCCACAGAGCGAGCCCGCCGATACGCTCTATCTCAATTGCGAGGGAGCCCCCAGACGGTTCGCAATCACGCGCACAGTGCGTTACGGGACAATCGAGGCCAGGGAGGTGATCTGATGGCGCTTGAGCCTACGAAAAAATGGCGGAAAGCCTCTGTTGCGGGAACCGCGCAGCCGGTACTTCTTTTCGAGTTCAAGCCGACAGTGCTCTACGCAGAGAAAAATTTCCGCGGCGACTGGGCAGCCGGCAGCCAGGTCTCGAATCTCGACCTGGAGCATACCACAGACGAGCTGCGCCTGGCTCAGGCCGAGATCACCCATCCCGCCAGGCAGCTGAAGCAGAACTACCAGGCCATTCTTCTGCACTCAGAGCCGAAACGGACGCTGGTGGGCGGTACCTGGACCGAGCGCTATTTCAACTACCCGGTCACGTTCGTCCAGATTGTCAAGTTCAGCACAGCGTTCCGCCTGAAAAAGCTCTACCTGGGGATAAACAACCGGGAAAACAAGGGCAAGGTGAGTTTCTCGGTGCAGATCCTGGGCAATTTCCGCGATTTTCGCACGGTGCTGCCTCCCGGTATGGGTGGCTACAGGCGGGAGAGGCTGGATGTGCCCAGCGAAATTGCCAAAATCCTCGCGGGAGCGGAGGTGCTTGCCGAGAAAACGATCGACCTTTCGAAGGACGACCTCCCTGAGAGCCAGGGGGGGCCTGTCGAGGGCGTGGACTGGGAAACCGACTCTGCCGGGCGAAAGTGGCGGATTCTTGATTTCAACAAGGAGAATGTCTGGCTGCCCGGCGGGAACAGTCCCTGCGCGATTGCGATCAAGCTGGTCAACTCCGAGGGTGTGCGCGACGTGGAGCTGCTGGGCGGTGATTCGCGGAACGATTACTCAGGAGGCAATCTTTACCGTTTTAATGCCGAGGTGGGACTTTTCGCCGAGGTTGAGGCCAGCCTCTCGTTCAAGATGACCGCTTTCGGCTACGAGGCCAGCGGATCAGGGGTCTGGGAGCTCGACCTGGGCGAGGCTCCTTCAAGCGACCTGTCAGGCGAGCTTGAGCTTCGCTACACCGAACCACAGGGTACGAGCCTGACCTTTAAAATGCGCGAGGCTGCCACACAGTCCCTGCTCTCCTCGGCGAGATGGAGAATTGTCTCCGACAGCGCGAAAGTCACCAAAGGCTGGGTGCAGGTCAGACCAACATTCATCGCCGATTCCAATCAACTTACCACGCCGAGAGTCTACTCGATGAGGGTGGCGTTCCGCAGCAGCCACAAGTTTGTCCTGGCAAGCGAGCCCCTTTTCGGCTACCCGAACGTTGTCAGCCAGGCTCCGGACTACTCGGTCGAGGGAGACCCGCTCTCCGGGGAGGCCCAGGCTACAGACACCAGCCGCATCGAGATGCTCGACCCCGGCGGGATGATCTCCGCGCTGTTTTCGCGCTATGAAATGAAAAACGACGAGATCGCGGTCAAACTCGGGTTCGCAGGCACAGGGCTGGCCGAGAGCGATTTTCTCCCGTTCAAGACGATCTGGATCGAGGACTGGGAGGTCGCCGAGGGCAGGGTGATCGTGCACGGCTACGACCAGCAGATCAGGTTCAAGCAGGCCGAGGCCCCCACCCCCGACGACCCGCCGGAAATGACCGAGGAAATCCACTACGAGAGGATGAACCCGGCTGAGATCAAAAGGGACTTTCTGCAGCGGGCGCGAATCAGGCCGTCAAAAATCAACAATGCAAATTTCACCGCCCTGCAGTCTGCATTCGATTGGAAACTGACCCACGTGATCGAAAAGCCAATATCCCTCCAGGCCATCGACAGGGAGCTCAACAGGCACCTTCTGGCGTTCCAGGTGGTGGACGAAAGGGGAAAATGGCGCTGCGCCTATGCCGACCTGTCGGCAAGTCCCGACCCGGACACGGAAAGCTTGGGTGGTGATGACCTGGTTGTCGGCAGCGAGGCATACTACCCTGGCCGCAAGCACCTTCGCAATGTTGTGGCTGTTCTTTTCGGCGGCAAAGGGCACGATGACAAGCAATACAGGGGAATTCAGATCGACTATGACGAAACCAGCGAGAAAGCGAACAAGGAACATACCTCGGATAAGCTTTACAGCGAGTTCATCCCGATTTCCTCGCCGGAGGTAGCTTCCTCAGTGGCCCGCAGGCGGCTCAATCTCCAGAAAGAGGGCGTGCGGGTGATCGAATGGTCTACCAAACTCAAGTTCACCTACCTCCAGATCGGCGATCATATCCATCTCGATTCCACGCTTTACAGCCGCCCCGGTGTGAGTGATCCGAACCCGCTGCTGGTGATGATCACCCGGAAGAATATTGATCGCAACCTGGCTAAAATCCACTGGAGCGGACTTGTGCTGCTGGATAAGGCAGAGGGCGAGGGGAGTGCGCCTGTGGTTAATCCGCCGCAGAATGTGGCTGTTACCGCGAACGGGGGCGGCTCGGTCACCTGGTCCTGGGACAGGAGTGTGGATGACACAGGCGCAGCGGGCCGGAAATACGAGCTTTTCCAGCGCCCGGCCTACATGGACCACTGGGGAGCGAAAAAGCTGACTGTGATTGCCGCCGGCTCGGCGAGCTATTCCAAGCCTGACAGCGATTTTGAAGAGCTTATCGCTTACGATTTCGGAGTCCGGTTCGTGGATTCAAACGGCCGCGCCTCCTTGATTGTCACAGATGAGGATGTCCTGCTTAAAGACAGCGCGCTCACTCCCCCCGGCGTTGCGGACTGGGCCCTGCTCAACCTTCACGGCGCGGTGAACATATACCTCACAAACGAGGTCCCGGGCGCCCATCACTATAACGTTTACGTGCGGCTGAGCATGAATGCCGGCTGGCAACTGGCCGGTTCGATCCCGGCCAATGCGGAAAGAAGGGACGCATTTTCGTATATCCCGCCCAATCCTTTTGCAAGCGGAAGCGAGCGTTGGATAGCCTTTGCCCTGAGCACGGTTGACCAATGGGGCCGGGAGGGAGAGCGCGGCACCGAGCGCACCATGGCTTATTCCCCCATGCCGTCTGCGGACGAGGTGCTCAATGCCCCGACACTGGCCTCAGCCGGGGGCTTCCCGCAGATCAGACGCAAAGCTGTGGGGCCGTACCAGGCCTTTTCGATCCGGCTCAAAATCGAGCCCTACTCCGGTGAGCAAGACCTGGTCGAGCGCTATGAGGTTTGGCGCCGGGATGACAATGGGAGCAACCAGACGAGCTGGACAGAGTGGCAGCAATTGCCGGACTACCGGATCAAACAGAATGAATCCGGCGATCCGGCCCCATTGGTGATCTTTTATGACAACACTGACCGCAAGCTCAAGCCGGGACATTATTACCAGTTCAAGGCGAGGGCTGTGGGCAATAACGGCCGGCCAGGGGTTTTCAGCAACACACAGACCGTGCAGCTCACAGATGACACCATCGGTCCGGACCAGCCTGTGATCACGGTTACTTCTCTGCCCCTCGGCCTTCTGATCAATATCAGCGAACCGGCACAGGGCGGCGGAGAATGCCCTGATTTTTCGCATTTCAAGATCGAGGGCAAAAAAAGCGGCGGCTCCTGGGAGATACTCGATCCGGAATACAGAAGCACGGTCTATATCCACGATCTGGCAAACGCCAGTATGGATGAATCCTGGCAATTCAGGGTGACTGCTTACGATTATAGTGGCAATGCCAGCACGGTCAGCGCGACGAGCTCGGCCAAGAGCCCTCAGAAGGCGAGCGGGGCGGCGATCCAGGCGGATGCGATAACTACGGGCCACGTCAATTTCATGGTTGTGGGAACCAGTAATGTAGTTGGCACGATAAACGTCTCGAGCGAGGGAATAAAGATCAATGCAGGGAAAATTAAAATCTCAGGATCGACTGAGTTTGCTTCAGGCTACAATCCGACCACGAAAGTGGGAGCCCTGGGGGGACAGTACAACAGTGCAGCCAGCGGCGCCAGGGTAAGGATTTTCCCGGATGCCAATACTGGGCTTCTGGTGACAGACGGCACGAATGACGTTTTTAAATGTCTTGTAGGCGGTACGGATGTTGGAGATGTGATTATCGGCAACCCGAGCGGCTATTATATCAAATGGGATAAAAGCGAAGGAACTTTAAAGTTAAAGGGTTATTTAAAATCAGGTTCGAGAATAGAGGTTTCACAATTGGATCTTCCTGATATTTCAGGTTATAGAATACGCCTTAGAAATTTAAGTAAAGGTGGTAATCTAACAATAAGAAATGATTTGGGTGCCGCGACATTTGCTGTAAATCACTTAGACGATGAATTTATTTATTGCGGTTTAGATTTAGATATTGCTACAGGTAAGGTTATCCAAATAGGCGGAAATCAAGTTGTCGGCACGCGCCAGGTTGCGGTCGGGGACGCTTCAAATGCCACCGGCGATCCAACCCAGTGGAGCGAGTGCGTGACAAAGGCCGATTTCAACGCATTCGTGAGTAAATTCAATACCCTGCTGGATAAGGTCGGAACTCCGGGCCATGGATTGACAGCTGATTAGTAAGGGCGGTTCGCGAACCGCCCCTACGGGGCAGGGGAGGGAGAACATGATGCAGGAAAAACTCGAAGCCCGAATCGAGGAGCTGAAACAGAAATTGAACCAACTCCAGGCAAGGCACACCGAGCTAACCCAGGAGCTCCAGGCAGTCGCCAACGAGTTTGTCAAGACTCAGGGGTCACTCGAGGAAGCCTATTATCAAGTAAAGGAACTGGCAAAGCCGCCCGGCAAAGGAAAAGCTGAGAAGGGAGGAGATAAATGAGCGTACTCAGGTTATACGAAGACTCGGACCTGACCCTACTAGTCTCGAAAGATGGAGATTTCACCAACCCGGACGACGAGGACTCACTGGATGGCACAAACGGGGATACCGCCCAGAAGGCTCTCTGGGCAGCAGTGGAGCAGACAACCCTGTCGAGCGATATAGATGACTCCACCCAAACTGTTCCTTTGGCAGCGGCACGGTTCGCCGACACGAATTACAGTGTGATCATAGTCGGGAGTGAGAAGATGCTGATCACCTCGGGCCACGGCACGAACTCGCTCACAGTGACCCGTGGATACAATGGCACAACACCGGCGAGCCACTCCAGCGGGGATCCTGTGCAGCTGGCCTATGAGTGCAGCTCGATCTCGATCGACTGCGTGGACAATGAGGGGTCGGACGAGTCGGACTGGGTCACCTATTGTGACGACGACGGCGGCAGCCCGGAGGGTACCTGGGAGGCGCCGCATTCAATGGCTAACCTGAATTACGACCAGAGCCAGAAGATCTGGCGAAGGGTGGTCGTGCCGGCCTCTACACCGGCTGCATACAAGCGGGACCTTGTGCA
The DNA here is from genome assembly GCA_030604975.1 of Candidatus Glassiibacteriota bacterium. Taxonomy (GTDB): domain Bacteria; phylum Gemmatimonadota; class Glassbacteria; order GWA2-58-10; family GWA2-58-10; genus JAUVUV01. Next base: position 5,542 of record JAUVUV010000113.1, read on the forward strand.
CAGGCTGTCGGCCACGATCAACGAGACCACGTAAAGGGGGTAGAGCGATGCAACTTGTAGCACAGACAAGCTCACGAGGCAAGGTGGTCTCGCAGAATGCGACCAGGCTCACTGCAGCACTGGCCCAGGGCGCGACCACGATGTATATCGCCGATGACATATTCAGTAACAACGATGTGGTCACTGTCGGCGAGGAGGATATCCGGATCGATTCTGCCGGAACCACTTGCACTGTTACACGCGCCCGGAACGGCACCACGGATACAGACCATGCGGACGGGTCGAACGTGCGTCTTGCCTCGGGCACCGAGTTGTTAACTCACTCGTTCGACGGATCGACCTACCTCTCGGCAATCCGTTGCGGAGGCGAGGTCGAGGCAATGTTCGCAATCGAAATCGGCGGCACGATCAAATACATTGCGGCCTCAACCCCCTACCAGCTCGAGGTGTTTTTCCCGATGAGCCGCTACCAGCCCGCGGATTCGACCACGATCAAGGTGCTGGTCTGGTCCTGGGTCGAAGAGGCCGTGTTTTGGACGGAGATGCAGAGCTGATGTTTTACTCGCTTGCACAACACAGTTTCCAGTTTTTCTTCCAACCGGATTATGAGATCAACTGGATCACCACATCCAGCGACAGCTCGTTCAGGATCGCCAATACGGTCCAGGACGACCATGACAGCCTGTTTCAGATCCGGAATTCGGCGCAGATCGATCATGACACCTCCTTCGAGATCTTTGCGCTCGAGGATATCGACCACGACACAGCTTTCCGGGTGCAGGCAGTGGCCCTCTGCGATAGCCGTTACGTGATCACAGCCAGCGAGCAGATCAATCACGACATACTGTTTGAGATCGGGGAGACCGGGAAAACAATCGACCATGCAATCCTGTTCACGATCCGCCAAGAGGACGAGTTTACAAACTGACACACCCCGCCTGCTTTGCAGGCACCCCTCTTGATAGAGGGGATGATATCCCCCGGCTGTTTCACAGCCACCCCCTTTCAGGGACACGGCGCGCCGTGTCCCAACGGGAGACGGAGGGGGATTGAGGAGAAAAAAATGAATCTGAAAAAATACATCCAGCTTGTAGCGTTACTGGCTTTGCCGCTTTCGATCCTGATTGTCGATAGCCTCGAGGGACAATATATCGGCACGAAAAGGCCCTGGACCGGGCAGCAAACAGCAGACAGTCTGGGTAAAAAGGCGGATACGACCGTAACGAATCAGCTTCAGGTCGAGATAGACAGTACCCAGGATTCTCTCGACACCAGAATGCCTCGATCTGGCTTTCTCAAGGAAGGAGCGAATATAACGATCACTGAGCATGGAGCTCCACCGGATAGCAGTACGATAGCCTCATCTGGTGGTGGCGGGAACTGGAACCCTGCCGACTCCACGCTTTCGCTTGATCTGCCATATTATTCCAAACGGAACGCAGTGCAGTTTATGGCTGCGAGTCGGGATGACAGCACAGACTACACAAATTGGGCGAACTGGAGCAGTGGCGTTCATACTGATAATACTAC
>JAUVUV010000467.1 GCA_030604975.1 Candidatus Glassiibacteriota bacterium
CACTTCCACAGGTTTAAGTTCCTCCAAGTAAACTTGCCTTCCATTGTACTTGCGTAAAAAATCCGTACAGGCGTTGGCGAGCATCCTGTAAAGGTAGGGCACGACACGGCTGATATTTTTCAGCCTCTTGCGCTCGGTGAACGCCTTGAGCAGAACGTTCTGGACTATGTCCTCCGCATCCTGGAGGCTGCCAAGTCTGCGGAAAGCATAGCGCACCAGGGCGTCCTGCAGGGATTCGACAAGGGCCTCGTATTCGGCCGTGCTCTGCGGCCAGCCATCCTGAAATTTTTCGCTGATTTGGACGTAGTGTACGCCGGACGCCTTCCCTGTTTTACTGCCGGCAGACCGGTCAGCCATTGTTAATCCTCATCCCGGGACAAATAAAAAAACTTTGTGAAAGATTTACAGGATACCACGATGAATCATTCAGTGGGTCTATCTTAATAACGAGAATCAGCACAATTTAGATTTAAAATATTTGGTGAAACCAGCAAGTAAAGGAAAGGAATTTTTGAGAGATAAGCTAAAAATGGAGAGTAAGAACAAAGATTTAAGGATAAAAAGCGAGAGGGAGCAGAGCTCCCTCTCGCTTTCAACTTGGCTATTTGTCCAATGATTTCAGAATTTCTCCTATCACAAAATCACGCAGTTTCTCAACATCATCGTTCCGGGTGGTGATAAAAAAGTCAGCGTCTGAATACGTGCGGTTGTCCTGGAAAATACCGTTGAACATCTGTTCCTGGCGGCGGCGGATTTCACGGCGCAAGCCTTTCCAGCGCTCCGAGTCTCTGGCTTTGACCAGGTTTTCCAGGGTCTTGAGATAGCGCACGTCGTCGATCCCCTCGCGCGCGGCCTCGATTGCCAGGGTGCGCACAGGCTCTGCTCCATCCACGCTGGGATAAACCGCCACCCAGTCCGCATCCGATTGGGCCGGGCCGCCCACCTGCTCGCCCCAGCCGCCGAAATCGTTCCAGGGATTGTTGATATGGTAATTCCAGCACCAGAACCACATCACTTCGCTCTCATAGTAGGAGGGAATCTGGCCATAAAGCAGGCGGCACTTGCCGAAAGACTGGTCGGCGCAGATGTTGTTATATGTCCAGAACCTTTTGCCGTGGGCCCGAGCCAGGGCTTTAATCCGGGCCAGGTCCCGGTTGGCGACCATAATATCGCAGCTTTTCACCAGGGGCCCGGGGTCTTCCTGCGGCTGGAAAAACACTCCGTAAACCGGAATCTCCGGAAAGTGTTTCTTGACCAGGTGGTACTTGTGCGGGTGATATTCGATTATGTACTTGGTCGGCTCATCGTGGATCAGAAGAGCCAGCTCCGGCCAGCCAACCTTTTTCGCATGGTCGAAAATGATCCGCAACCCCTCCACCCAGAGCTCGTCCCAGCGGGGGTCGTTGAAATCCGCCATGGTAACCATCCTGCCGTCGAACATTCGGTTGAGCAGCCTCAGGCCGAACACCTCAGCGAGCTTGATCTCGTAATTGCCAAGCCACGAGTTGCCCAGGGAGAGCACCAGGGGCCCGCGCATGCCGGCCTCTTTCATGCCCTGCACGAAAGAGTCGTAACGGGTGAAATCCATCTTGATTTTGCCGTTGTCGTTTTTGATTTTTATCTCGTGTGAGGGCCAGAACCACTGAAGGGCGTCCATGCCGTAGCGTTTCATGAACCTCCACTCGCTCTTGGCAAAGGGAGCGCCGCTCAGGAACGCCCCGAATCGGGGGAGGCCCTCGGTGGTGAGCTCGAACGGCAGCACCTCGACTTCGAGCTGGAGTACGGCTCTGGCGCCCTTTTCATCGGTGACCTGAATCGAAGCCTGGTAGACCCCTGCCGGGACATTTTCAGGCACAGTGACCGTGACCCAGTAAAGGCGGCTCGTGCCGGAATTCATCGGGTAGCCGACTGCGGGCCGGATGAAAATGGGATAGCGCAGGTAGCTCAGGGTGGGCCAGGTGTGTTCGTTTATTGGCCGGTACTGGATCGGGTGAAAGAGCACGTCCTCGACCACAACTGCCTCGGCCAGCCATGCGCTTTCTCCTTCTGCATTTGCCACTTTAGGCGAGGCGGAGATTTTGCCTGCATCTCGCAGAGCATAGATACTGAACGGCTGGGATTCGATCTCGCCGGGAGTGGCTCTCATTCGCAGAGCCTGGGTTGCCTCATCCGGTGCTGGTTTCGAGTTGGGCAGCACCTCGTAGTTGCGGTCGCGCACGTAGAGCAGCCACCCGCGGGCGAACTCGTTTGCTGAGGGGATCAGCGTATCTTGCTGCACAGGAAGGAACTTTTCCACAGCGCCTAATTCGATCAGGGACTGTTCGTAATCATGCGGGATCGGCAGGTCGCCGGTCTGGGCCTGAATCGGCAGGCAATGCACAGTGAGCAGTGCGAAAAGCAGCAGAGCTTTTTTCATTGGATAGCTCCGGTTGAAGTTGTTTAATAAAAATGGACAGCAAGGCATGTTGTAATGATTTGACTTTTCACTGGTCAAACGTTTTCGTGCCTTTTGGTGTAAAGGTGTACCTGCATATGTGCTCTTGACAGGGCTAATCACTTATATTCAGTTTTTTATCAGCCACCGAGGGAGGGGGGGGGCGGGGGGGCGGCTTGTTGTCGCACAGAACGTTTGGGGTTTTGGCCCCGGCGCGCCTTTGATGGGGCC
>JAUVUV010000311.1 GCA_030604975.1 Candidatus Glassiibacteriota bacterium
CCCCCCCCAGGCCCCGGGGAAACATAACATCTTACTGATTTATCAATAATCCTGGCCAATAACCATTCGCCTGGAAGACATCCAAACTTACTTATTTTTCGAAACAGGCGCCAATCCAAACACTGCCTTGATAATTTTTCCCTTGAGAGTGATTACATTCACGTCGCGGTCGGTGGCGAACATCAGCCTGGTCTCATCGGGTTTCAGCCTGGCACCTTTCAGGAGGTCGCCGGCTTGCTCTTTATAAAACTCCTGCAGCCTGCTGAACACTCGCTCCGCAACGACGCTGTCCGGGTAGTTCACTATCAGAATTGTCTGCGGCTCCGGCCTATCCGCAAACATCTGGTACGATGCCAGCACTCCCGGAATTGAATCGCTCAGAGAAAATAGGTTTTCATCGCTGAGGTATTTCCGGGTGTTCAGCCCCAGCGGTCCCCGCACCAGAACTCTGCTGTTAGGTGGCAAGTCCTTATCAGTTAGAAGGTTGAGTGCTTCTGGCAATTCGTCCGGCTCAGATTCGAGGTTGCTATCCATAGCGCGGCACAGATCGCCCATCGCCGGTGCGGTGAGCGAATCGGTGTCCATGGCCTGGGTCTCGACATAATAGGCGCCATGGCAGAAAATCTGCTGGTAATCCGCACGCGCGCCGGCAGTGCCGATTGCCACCACTTCGTACTCAGGACGCCTGGTTGCTGAAAAGATGCCGAACGCCGCCTCCGGATCGCTCATCTTGTAGAGGTTGAGGAAAACAGTGACTCCACCGGGAGTCAGGTACTCCTGCGCGGCAACTTCGACGAAACCATATTCGTGGTAAATATCAGCCCCGCCGTTGATATACTCGTAGAGTTCCCGCCCGGTGAAAACTCTCACCGTGCCGGCAACCCTCCAGCCCCCGGGTAAATCATTTTCTGCGGGCAGCAGCGCGGCGATGCCGGTAGGCTTTTGTGCTTCTCCCGTCCGGGTTCTTTCGCAGCTTGTACCCAGGGAGGCAACCACGCAGGCACAGATCAATAATCTCAACTCAAGAGACAGAACTGATTTCATTGTGAGAGATTAAGCAGTTTCAGTTTTCAGTCTTTGCTCGAACAACTCCCTAATCTATTTAATCGTCATAAAATACAGAAACGACAGAGCTTTGTCAATCGCCTAAATTTATTTCTCGGCTTGAGAGATGGACTAACTGTAGCGCTGCTCGAAAAAGCGGATTGTCTGAAGAAGGTTTTCCCTTTGATCCGGGCTGGTTTTGAACCCCAGACGGCTTATCCGGCTGATATCGGCGTAGCTGGTGTGGATGTCGCCGGGCCGCGGATCGGCATGCACGATTTTCGAGGAGGAACCCGTGAGTTCTCTGATCAGGCGGGCCAGCTCGAGGATGGTGATATATTCTCCGCGCGCCACATTCCAAACCTCACTGCCCTGCTCGGCTGCCAGCAGACAGGCGCGTACCACGTCCTTGACAAAAATGAAATCGCGCACGGCAGAGCCGTCGCCGTAAATCACAATATCCTCGCCGCGAAGCGCCCGGTGGACAAAGATCGGGATTGCCGCGGCATACTGGCTGCTGGGGTCCTGGCGCGGCCCGAAAACATTGAAAAAGCGAAGAGAGACAGTCTTGAGGCCCCACTGTTCGGCGTAGATTTGCATGAAGTATTCGCCGTCCAGCTTTGTCACCGCGTAAGGGCTTTTGGGCTCTGGAGCCATGGTCTCGACCTTTGGCACCACCGGGTTGTCACCATAAACAGCAGCGCTGGATGCAAGAACTACTCTCTTCACCCCGTTGCGAAGGGAGGCTTCGAGTACATTCAAGGTTCCCAGGGTATTGATTTTCACACATCCGTACGGGTCATTCAGGCTTGCCGGCACGCTGATCATGGCGGCCAAGTGAAAAACCAGGTTCACACCCTCGAACAGGGGAATCAGGGAATCCTGGTCGGTAATCGACACCTCGTGAAAGGCATGTCTGAAACCCTCGAGGTTTTCAAGGTGACCCGTGCGAAGGTTGTCCACGACAATAACCTCGTGATCAGTGTGAAAATGTTCGACCAGGTGGCTGCCGATAAATCCCGCTCCACCGGTAACGAGAATCCGCATAAGCTCGGCTCCAATCCTTTTTACAGGGCCTGATAAAGATACCGGCTCTATCAGTAAAAAGCTACCTGTTAAAATGCCTGACATTCAATCTCAGTTGCGCTCGAAGCATAAATTTATATTCCACTCAGAATAAATCAAGCTCTCCCGTCTGTGTGCAGGTCTTCTCTGATTGCCGCTTTCAGCGGGCCTGCCGCCTATCAGATTTATTGACAGCAAAGGTTTAAGGCGTTAGTTTTTATTCCTTTTCCGTTAAAAAGAAAAAAAGACACTAAATATATATTCAGTAAATGAGGAGGAGTTTTGGCTAAGACTTTTTCAATGACACCGAAAAGCGTTCCAACAGTAGATACGCATAACCGTAAAATAAAAACCAAGATCCCTGTGCCGGAATCCCTGCCGATCCTGGAGAGCCTGCGCAAGAACGAGCCGATCTCGATGACAGGCCAGCCGCTGGTATTCTGGGACCACGGCGAGGGCGCCTGTGTTTTCGACAAATGGGGCAACCAGTGGATCGACTGGTCGAGCGGCGTGCTGATCACAAATGCCGGGCACAATCATCCGAAAATCCGCCGGACGATAATCGAGCAGGCTGAGAAGGGGCTGCTGACAAGCTACTGTTTCCCTAACGAGCCCCGGGCCAAACTGGTCGAGCTGCTGGTGGAGATAACACCGCAGAGCCTGGACAAGGCTTTTATCCTGACCACCGGCTCCGAGACAGTGGAGTGCAGCCTGAAACTTATGCGTACCTACGGGCTGCAACAGGGGGGCAAGGCCAAGATCACGATAGTCTCTTTCGAGAGGGCTTTCCACGGCCGCACCCTGGGCGCGCAGATGCTGGGCGGCATTCCCAAGCTCAAGGAGTGGATTGTCAACCTTGATCCCGATATCGTGCAGGTGCCTTTCCCGGACGGATTCCGCACCACAGATACGAGTTTTTCCCTGTTCGAGAAAAAATTAGCCGAACAGGATTGCGACCCCGAGAGCGTGGCCGGCGTGATCCTGGACACCTACCAGGGCGGTGGGGCGAGTTTCGCCCCGGTGGACTATATCACGCAGTTGCGCGAGTGGTGCGACCACAACGGCGCACTGCTCTCATTCGATGATGTCCAGGCCGGTTTCGGCCGCACCGGCACGATGTTCGGTTTCGAGCACTACGGCGTGCTGCCCGACCTGATCTGTCTAGGCAAGGGGATTTCGAGCTGCCTGCCGGTCTCTGCCGTGGTGGGCCGCAACGAGGTAATGAACCTTTACGGGCCCAACGAGATGACCAGCACCCACACCGGAAACCCGCTCTGCGCCGCGGCAGCAGTGGCCAATATCCGCGCGATTATTGATGAAGGCCTGGTGGAAAACGCGGCAAAAATGGGCAAGCTACTGCACGACGGCCTGAACGTGCACAAAAACAAGTACGACCCGGCTATCGGCGCAGTACACGGCATGGGCCTGGTGGCCGGGGTGCATATTATCCGGAACGGCTCGAAAGAGCCGGACGGCGACCTAGCCTGGGAGATAGTGAACTCCTGCTGCGAGAAGGGCCTGCTGATGTTCGCGCCAGTGGGTTTCGGCGGGGCCACGGTGAAAATCAACCCGCCGCTGGTGATCAGCGAGGAGCAGGTAAAAGAAGGCCTCGCCGTTCTGGATGAGACGATCCAGGAGAAACTGTAAAAAAAATAAGAAATTATAGCAGAAAATAATTGAAGGGGTACGGCACGCCGTGCCCTTTTTTTTGTTCCTTAAAAGCCGGGCATACACCTGGATGCGCCGCTGCATTAACACCCCCCGCCTGCATTCTGCAGGCACACCCCTTATTAGGGGGGATAAATTCATGTTTGCATTCTGCTGGCATCCC